>DNFG01000031.1 GCA_003487005.1 Bryobacterales bacterium | reverse complement strand
CGGGATCGAAGCGCTCGGCAACTGGCGCGCCGACCGCCCGTGGCGGGAACCCGCCGCCGGCTGAAAACCGGCGCTATGCCGGTTTCGCGCTCAGGCCTACGCCCGTCAGTTCGCCGGTCTGCATGTAGCCATCCTTGATGACGAAGATGCCCGGATGGGTTTTCTCCCATCCGGCATTGGCCGCCGGCACATACTGCCGCGCGTTCGCCTCGATCGCCGCCACGCCCGGCACGTGCGCCGCCAGACCCGCCGAGTGAATCAGCGAAGCGCCCGGACAGGTCAGGTCCTGCACACACAAGAACATCTTGTGCTTCTGCGCCGCCGCCGCCATCAGCAGCGCCTGCGCCTGCCCTTTGCACGCCTTCAATGCCGCGCCGCTGTAGCCCATCTCGCGCGCCAGCATGAGCGATTCCAGGTCCACCAGCGATTCGTCGATCACAACCGGCCGCAACTTCGCCGCTTCGTGCATCACGTTGGCTTTGTCCGCCTTCAGGTCGCGTTTGGTCGGCTGTTCGATGTACTGAATCCGCTCGAAGCCCTCGGGCGCGCGCTGCTTCACCTGCCGCAGCATGTCGAGCAGGTAATCCACGTTCGGGCACTTCTCGTTGAAATCGAGCGAGTACACCCACTCCGTGGTGCCGCGCTTCTTCATTGCTTCCGCGGCGGTCCGCTCGATGGATAGCACGCGGTCACGGTCCCAGTTCAGGTCTTCGCCGTTCAGCTTGATCTTGATGTTCGTCAGCCCGTTGTGGTCAATCCATTCGGGCAGCGTCTGCGGGATGCCGTCGTCCAGTTTCGTGACGACATCCTTCGCCGTGATCGGGTCCACCGCGCCGACCAGATGATAGAGAGGCATCCTCGGCTTCGGTTCCTTCGAGACATACTGATCGAGGTACAGGCCCTTGAAATCCGCGCCCAGGTAGCGGCTCAAATCCTCCTTGAGGAACTCCTGCGTGTAGCAATGGTAGGTGCTGCGGTTATAGAGCTTTCCGTAGGCGTCATGCAGCGCGGCGTCGAAAGGGCTGGCCGTGGTCAGCGTGCAGAGCTTCGGAATCGGCTGCGCCAGTTTCATCTGCGCGCTTACTTCGTCCGCCACCGCCAGCCATGCCGGTTCGAGATGATGATTGATCTCCACCGGGTGGCCGTAGTCGGTGTAGCCCGCCATGATCTTCTCGATGCGCTTCGAGAGCCCCTGCATGGCGGCGAGCGTCTCCTCGTACTTCAGCACCCGCGACGGGAAACTCCAGACGTTGCCCAGCGGCATCGACCCAAAGCCTTCGGCCGTCTGCCCGCCCCGGTTCCGGATGCGCACGCGCACGTTGAGCAGCGTGACGCGATCCACTTCCGTGCCGCCGAACTTGATCGGCGACCGGTACAGGTAGAACTCCTCCTCGATGTCCACTCCTTCGATCCGGACATCATTCGGATTCGTCTTCGAGAGATTGGGCGCGCCGCAGGCCCAGGTGGCGGCAGCGGCCGAGAACAGGAAAGACCGGCGGGAAAGACGCGTTTGGGTTGCCATGATCGCCCCCTAGTCTATCGCTCTTGCCGACCGGAAGCGCTCGGCCAGCTTGACCAGGGCGAACGAAAAGACCACCAGCACCGCGGCCGCCAGCGCGAAATCCCACGTGTGCGCCCGCATCCACCCTCGCGGGTCGTCGCTCAATGACCGCGCCACCCATGCCAGCCCGAAATAGCGCGGCAACCGCCCAAGTACGATCGTCACCAGGAAGGTCAGCGGTCCCACGCCCATCGCCCCCGCGCACACCACGAAAAACTTGAGCGGAAGCGGCACCAGCGGCACGAGCGCCGGGATGAAGACCGTCACCAGTCCATAGCGCTCGAACCATCGCCGGAAGCGCATCGCGCGGGGACCCGTCGCGCGCTTCTCCAGGTACTTCTCGCCGCCCTTTCGCGCTACCCAGTAAAGGATCATGATCCCCAAGATGGAGCCTGCCAGCGCCGTCGTGGCTGCCCAGTAGGCGGTCTCCGGGCTCTTCCAGCCCAAGAACAGCAACAGATAGTCCGGCCCGCCCGGGTTGGGCAATCCCGCTCCGTCAATCAGCGCCACCAGAAAGGCGCCAAACGCGCCCCAGTTCTTCAATAACTCGAGAAAATCGCTCATTCTTGCGTCAAAAGGCGCTCGCTGAGCGCATCTTCATCCCAAATCTCAATGTTCAATTCGCGCGCCTTGTCCAACTTCGACCCGGCTTCCTCGCCCGCCACGACCACCGTCGTCTTCCGGCTCACCGAGCCGGTCACTTTTCCGCCCGCCGCTTCAATTTTCGCCTTTGCTTCGTCGCGGGTCAATGTGGGCAGCGTTCCGGTCAACACGAACGTCATGCCAGTGAACGGTCCCGCCGCCGGGCGCGCCGGCGCGTCATGGCTGAATTGCAGCCCCGCTCCGCGCAACCGTTCCACCAGTTCGAGATTGTGCGGCTCACCGAAAAATCGCCGGATGCTCTCCGCCACCTTCGGCCCCACCTCCGGAATCGCCTGCAGGCGCTCCGGACTCGCCTGCATCAATGCGTCCATCGACCCCAGATGTTCCGCCAGCACCACCGCAGTCCGCTCGCCCACGAACGCGATCCCCAACCCCGAGACCAGCCTCGGCATCGGCCGCCGCCGCGATGCATCAATCTCCGCCATGATCTTCGCCGCCGACTTTTCACCCAGTTTTCGCGTGTTTTTCTCGCCTTTCAACTCGAGCGGAGCCAGTTGTTCCGCCGTCAGTTGATACAGATCCGCCACGCTTCGCAGCAACCCGCGCGCCATCAATTCGTCCACGATACTCTCGCCCAGCCCGTCGATATCCATCACGCCGCGCGAAGCAAAATGCAGGATCGATTCCCGCAAACGCGCCGGGCAGTTCGTGTTCAAACACCGCCGCGCGACTTCCCCCTCCGCCCGGACCACTTCGCTGCCGCAAACCGGGCACTCCACGGGCATTGTGAACGGCCGCCGCCCCTCCGGCCTCGCTTTCACCGCCACCACCTTCGGGATCACGTCGCCGCTCCGCTCGACCACCACCGTGTCCCCAATCGCCAGATCGAGGCGCGCGATCTCCTCCTCGTTGTGCAGCGTGGCGTTCGAGACCGTCACCCCGCCGACCGCGACCGGGCGCAGTTTGGCGACCGGCGTCAGCGCCCCGGTCCGCCCCACCTGGATGTGAATATCCTCCAGCACCGTCTCCGCCTGCCGCGCCGCGAACTTGTAGGCGATCGCCCAGCGCGGAAACTTCGCGGTCCAGCCCAGGCGGTCCTGCTGCTCGAGCCGGTCCACTTTCGCCACCACGCCGTCGATTTCGTAGGGGAGCGCGTCCCGCTGCGCGTCCCATTGTCCACACCAGTTGTACAATTCATCGACCCCGCCGAGCCGCGCCTTGTTCGGATTCACCTTAAACCCAAGCTTCTGAAGCTCTTCCAGGCAGGCCCAGTGTGAATCCAGCGGCGCGCGGCCGTCCACCAGCAGAAAATAGGCGTAGAAATCGAGCGTCCGCGCCCCGGTGATCGACGGATCCAGCACCCGCAGCGAACCCGCCGCCGAATTCCGGGGATTGGCGTACAACGGCAGGCCCGCCGCCGCCCGTTCCTCGTTCAACTTCCGGAACGCCGCCCACGGCATCACCACCTCGCCGCGCACCTCGAACGATGGCCACCGTGCCTCCGTGCGCAGCGGCACGCTTCGGATCGTCCTCGCGTTTTCGGTTACGTCCTCCCCTTCCAGACCATCGCCGCGCGTCACCGCCAGCGCCAGGCTCCCACTTTCATAGCGCAGCGCCAAAGACAACCCGTCCAGCTTCAGTTCGGCCGTGTATGCGTATTCTTCGCTCCCCAGCAACTCGCGAACCCGCCGGTCAAAATCGCGCAATTCGCCCTCATTCAACGCGTTATCGAGGCTTAACATGGCCGTCGAATGCCGCCGTTTGACGAAACCCTCCCTCGGCGCGCCGCCCACCCGCCGGGTCGGCGAATCCGGATCGGCGTACTCGGGATGCTCTCGTTCGAGCGCCGCCAGGCGCCGCATCAGCGCGTCATAATCGGCATCGCTGATCTCCGGCGCGTCCAGAACGTAGTACAGATGCTCGTGGCGCCGCACTTCGGCGCGCAATGCTACGATTTCGGTTTGTCTGCCGGTCGCCATGTTCTCAGTCGCGCACAAGGGCGCATCTATAATGTTAACTTGGGGGTCCGCCGGTATCGCCAGTTTTCGACAAGCCCATCTGATTCATAACCCGTGCGCCGGCCGGATCCGGCGTAACCCCGAACTGCTCAAAGAGGCCCTCGGCCTCCTCTCGCCGCTCGCCACGGACTGGACCACCCACGCCACCACCGGACCCGGCGACGCCACGCGCCTCGCCGCTGAATCCGTCGCCGCCGGCGCGGACCTCGTGGTCGCTCTTGGCGGCGATGGCACCATCAATGAAGTCATCCAGGGCATGGCCGGGACTTCCGCCGCCCTCGGCATTCTCCCCGCCGGCACCGCGAACGTGCTCGCGGTCGAAACGGGCATCGGCGGGAATCTGGCTCGCGCCGCCCGCGCCATGCCCGGTTTTGAACCCGCCGAGATCCATCTGGGCCGTCTCCAGACCGGACAGGCGGACCCGCGCTGGTTCGCCGTCATGGCCGGTGTTGGCCTCGACGCCCGCATCGTCCGCCGGGTTCAACCCGGCTTCAAACGCCGCTTCGGCAAACTCAGCTACTGGGTGGCCGGCTTCGGCGCCGTCGGCGAAACCCTGCCTGAATTCGCCGTCCGCCTCGACGGTCGCGATTTCCGTGCCAGTTTCGCCCTCTTCAGCCGGGTGAAAAACTATGGTGGCGATCTGGAAATCGCCCGCCACGCCAGCCTGCTGCGCGACGATCTCGCCGTCGTGTTGTTCGAGGGCGAAAGCACCTTCCGCTATCTGAAGTACTTCACCGGAGTGCTCCTGAACCGCCTCCCCCGCATGAAGGGCGTTCACGTCCTGCACTGCCGCGAGGCCGAACTCGTCCCGCTGAACGGCCGCCCCGTCGACCTGCAGATGGATGGCGAATATGCCGGACTCGCGCCCGCACGCATCAGCATCGGCACCCGCACCGTTCGCCTGCTGCTACCCAGGAAGTTCCTGAACGCGCGTCCGAAACCCTAAAGCGTCTCCCGCAAGGCGGCATAATCCGTGTCGAACTCCTCCATCAGAGCCTCGACCACGCCATCCACCTTGATCGCCGCGAAGGCTTCCGCGGGCGCCATTCCGAACCGGTCGTCCAGCGGGTGAACACTCAACCCAAGATGGTTGGCGATCAGGTTCGCTGCCCGCAAAGCCCCGCTCAGCGGGAGTGTCCCGGAAGCCAACCCGGCTGGCTCCGCGTCTTCCTGCTGATGATAAAGCACCGCCTTTTGAATCGGTTGCGGGATGCTCCACCGGTGCAGCGCCGCCGCCGTCAACTCCGCATGCGTCACTTCGAGGATCGACTGCGCGTGCACTTCGAGCGGGTCACCGGACGCCGCATACGCCGCCTGGATCCGCTCGTGTTCCTCTGGCAGCGTGATTGCGACCATTAACCGCCCCAGATCGTGTAGCAATCCCGCCGCAAATGCCCCTTCCGGATAGTCAAACGGCCCTTTTTGTACAATCAGATCCGCCAGCACCGCCACCGCCGTCCCGTGCAGGTTGAACCGCTCCATATCCCAACTCGGGGGCGTCTTCGCCTTGGCCCAGATGCGCGTCACCGACAGCCCCAGAACGTAATTCCGCAGCTTGGTCAACCCCAGAATGGAGACCGCCGCCCGCACTGAACTGATCGTGCCGCGCCGCCCGTAAAGCGCTGAATTTACAAGCCGAAGCACATTTCCAGACAACACCGAATCCCGCTCAATCACCGACGCCAGATGGGCGAACGAAACATCCTCGTCCGCGAGACTCGCCATCAGACTGTTCACCACCGGCGAAAAGGGCGGCAGTTGGTCCAGGCTCTTCATCGCGAGGTCGCGATAAGAAACACGAGGAATGAGGCTCGGGCTCACATCTGTTGTATCGGCGGTCCTCCGCCAGAAGTTGAGAGCACTTTTGCGATTTTTGCGACCCGCCTGGAAAACGCTACTCTAAAAACACGGTGACCCCAGAACTGACGCCCGCCATCGAAGTGGAAGATCTGCGCAAAGTCTATGGAGACAAGGCAGCTGTGGACGGTCTGACGCTCAAGGTCGAGCGCGGCTCATTCTTCGGCTTCCTCGGCCCCAACGGCGCCGGCAAAACCACCACCATCCGGATGCTGATGGGCCTTGCGCCCCCCACCTCGGGCTCCATCCGGATGCTCGGCCGCGCCGTCCCCGGCGAGGCGCTCGACATCAAACGCCGCGTCGGCCTCGTCCCCGACGATACCCTCCTGTTCGATCAGTTGACCGGCGCCGAGTTCATCGAATTCGTCGGACGAATGTATGGCCTCCCACGTGACGACACCCGCTCCCGCGCCGCCGAACTCCTTCAACTCTTCGAACTCGATACCGCCGGACGCAAACTCATCGGCGACTATTCCAAGGGCATGCGCAAACGCGTCGCCATGGCCGCCGCCCTCATCCACCGCCCGGAACTCTTTCTCCTCGACGAACCGTTCGAGGGCGTCGACGCCATGGGCGCCCGCCTGATGAAGGACATTCTGCTCGAACAGGTCCGCCGCGGCGCCACCATCTTCCTCACCTCCCACGTCCTCGAGGTCGTGGAGCGCCTCTGTGACCGGGTCGCCATCATCCACCAGGGCCGCCTGGTGGTGGATGGCCCCATGCACGAACTGCGAACCGGATCGGAGACCCTCGAGGACATCTTCATCCGCGTCGTCGGCTCCGGCGAGCGTCCGGCGAACGCTCTCGACTGGCTCTAACCCCGGACCCGGAACCATGTGGCTCCCCGATAACCAGATCACGGCCATCCTCACCACGCAGTGGCGGGTCATGATGAACCGCGGCGCCACCAAAGTCTGGCTGATGTACCTGTTGACCGGACTCTGGTATCTCGCCATCTCCGCCGCCGCCGTCCTGCTCGCCGCAGTCATCCCCGAGATGGACACCCGCGAATCGGTCAACACGCTGATCACCATCGGTCTGTTGCTGGGCTTCCTCTACTGGCAGTTCGTCCCCGTCCTGCTGGTCAGCTCCGGCATGTCGCTCGAGCTGAAGCGCCTGCTGGTCTACCCGATCGCCCCGCAGCGCCTGTTCTTCATCGAAGTGCTGCTCCGCATCACCACGGGCGTCGAAGTGCTGATCCTGATGACCGGCGCCGCTGTTGGCCTCTGGCGCCACCCGCTCTGCCCCTGGTGGGGCCCCTTGATCTTCCCCGTCTACGCCGCCTTCAACATGCTGCTCTCGGCGGGCGTTCGCGACCTGCTCACGCGCCTGCTCGCTCGCAAGGGCGTCCGCGAACTCGTCGTCCTCGGCCTCGTCACCCTTACCGCGCTTCCTCAACTCATCCTCGTCGCTTTCCCTCCCGAAACCTGGAAGAAACAGGCGATCTCCCAGTACCTCGACAGAATCCCGGACTTCCCCTACCCGTTTGGGGGGCCCGGCCCGGCCCCCCCCCGCCAGCCCCGCCGCGGTCGCCCGCCTCCCCCCCCCCCCGGGCGGGGGCGGGGCGGGCACCCACCGCACCCCGCCGAACCCCCGCTTCCTCTATCTC
>DNFG01000101.1 GCA_003487005.1 Bryobacterales bacterium | reverse complement strand
ATCGGGTTGCCGTTCACAATCCGCTGCGCCGAACCGGGCGTCGGCCCCAGAATAATCACATCAAATTCGTCCCGCAAAGCGCGTTTATCGCGCAAATACTGCCCCGAAACATACTTGTAGGGGATCTTTTCGCCATCCAGCGCGACCCGGAACCAGCCCTCGGTCTGGGTGCTCAACCATGTGTGGACCAGAGCGATCCTCGGCGCGGCCACCGGGTGCCGCCCCACTTCCGGCAGCGACGCCACCGCGTGAACCTGAACGCCATGCTCCTTCGCGGCGTCCTCCAGACGCTGCCGCAGATTCGCCGGATTTTCGCCCGAATCCAGGATGAATGTGCCCGCGCTGTACTTCCGGCCGCCCGCTTCAAACGGCGCTTCGGCCGCCTGCACCTTCAAACCGGCCAGCGCGAAACGCAACCGCGCCAGGTGCCGCTCCGCGTTGTGGTTCACCAGATAGACCCGCCCTTCGCCGTTCACCCGGCCATCCACCACCGGCGGCGTGCCCACGCGCGCCATCGGCGCCTTCAGCAGCGAAGTTTCCGTGACCCGGACCGCTTTCAGGTTCCGCAGCGCCGTCAGCGTCCAGCCCGTGTCATCGTAAGGGGGCGTGTCGTTCGGGTTGTAATACTGGCGGTCCAGAAACATGTCCGCCATCCGCGAGTACGGCTGATCCATCCGGATCACGAACGATCCTTCCGCGAGGCGAGCGCCGCCGGTTTCGACTTCGCCTTCCAGAGTGTGAACTTCCACCCCGTGATTCATCAGCAGGGCCGTCAGAGACGCGGCTTCGTTCGGCCGCTCCTCGCGCGAAATCACGTAAGCGGCCGGACCTTCATTCTCGGGCTTCGCCACCGAGCGCTTCCCCTTGAGCCAGAAGTTGCGGAGGAACGTCTCCTTGTTCGTCGCCGCGTAATCGAGCGACAGGAGCAGCCCGCTTTGTTGCAGATTGACGTTGTTCCGGTGGCTCCAGAGCACCTTCGGCAGCGGCGGATTCGGCCGGAACCACGCCCGGCTGGACTGCGCGCCAGACACCGTCCGCTCCATCGTGTCCGCGCCGCCGTTGCCGAACGTCTCGTAGAACCGTCCGATGGCGTTGTGCCCGTTGGCGACCGTGAACATGTAGTTCGCCGCCCACCCATCGTAGAATCCGTGGGTCCACACGCCGGGCACGCCGCGCTTCGTCATCTGCTCGACTTCATTCCACGACATCTTCTGCCACTCATTTATGACGATCGGATCGAGCCAGGCGTTGTAGGGGCCCATGCCGGTGGACACGTAAAGAAAGGGGATCGACTCGTGCAAGTCGTGGAAAACCTGGGGTTTGTACTCGAGAAACGTCTTCGTCACGTTCCGGCTCAGCGCCAGCGACAGTCCCATTCCGTCGCGGTTGTTGTCGTGGGCGACGTACTTGCCCCAGTAGAGAAGGCTTGCCGCCGCGCGATCCGGGTTGGCCTTTTTCCAGCGGTACAGATCGACATGCCGCTCCCAGCCGTCCACCTCGATGACGGGCGTCACCATCACGACCAGATTCTTCCGGATGTTGCGCGCCAGCGGCGTCTCGGTGACGGCGAGACGATAGACCAGTTCCATCAGCATGTGCGGCGAGCCGGTCTCGGTGGAGTGAATCGCCCCCGTGGCCCAATAGAAGGGCACGCCGGTGGTGATCAGCTTTTCGGCCTCGGCGTCGGAGACCCCGCGCGGGTCGGCCAGGCGCCCGGTGATCCGTTTCAGTTCGTCGATCCGCTTCAGATTGGCCTCGTCCGAGATCAGGACGAGGATCATCTCGCGGCCCTCTTCGCTCTGCCCCATCGAAACCACGCGCACGCGCGGCGACGCGGCGGCGATGTCGCGCATGTATTTGTGGATTTCGGCCGCGTAGGTGAGCTTGTCCTTTGCTCCGGCGATGTAGCCAAGCGCCTTTTCGGGCGTCGGCACGGTGGCGGAGGCGGGCAGGTGGTCCACCAGTTCGGTCAAGAAATGGGGGGCGGTGGTGAACTCGCGAATCTGGCGGGTGTAGCCTTCGTCGACTGGTTGGGCTTGGGCAAAAGCGGCCGCGGCAAGCAGCAGAAAGGACAGAAAGGTCCGAAGGGGCATGATTCGCTATCATAGCGGGCGAAGATGACCACGCGCACGCACCTGGAATGCAGCCGGACCGGCGAGAAGTATCCGATCGAGGAGGCGCGCAATCTGTCGGCCTCCGGCGCGCCGCTATTGGTGCGCTACGACCTTCAGGCCGCCCGCCGCAACTGGAACCGCGAGTGGCTCGCCTCCGGTCCGCGGTCGATGTGGCGGTATGCCCCCATTCTGCCGGTGGCGAAGCCCTCGTCCATCACCTCGCTGGGTGAAGGCTGGACGCCGCTGGTCCGCCTGAACCGTCTCGGCAAGGACCTGGGCGCGGCGAATCTCTGGCTGAAGGACGATGGCGTGAACCCGACCGGCTCGTTCAAGGCCCGCGGTCTCTCGTGCGCCATCTCGATGTGCCGCGAACTCGGGATCACCAAGGTCGCCCTCGGTTCGGCCGGCAACGCCGCCAGCGCCGCCGCCGCCTACGCGGCCGCCGCCGGCATCGAAGCCCACATTTTCATGCCGAACGACGTGCCGCAGTCCAATTACCTGGAATGTCAGGCATTCGGGGCCCGCGTCACCCTGGTGGACGGGCTGATCTCCGATTGCGGACGGATCGTGGCCGAACGCAAGGCCGCCGAAGGCTGGTTCGAAATCAACACCCTCAAGGAGCCCTACCGGATCGAAGGCAAGAAAACGATGGGCTACGAGGTGGCCGAACAGCTCCAGTGGCGGCTTCCGGACGCGATTTTGTACCCGGCCGGCGGCGGCGTGGGCCTGATTGGCATGTGGAAAGCCTTCGAGGAACTTGAGGCCCTCGGCTGGATCACCGGACCCCGCCCGAAGATGATCGCCGTCCAGGCCGAGGGTTGTGCGCCCGTCGTCAAGGCCTTCAACGAAGGCAAGGACCATTGCGAATTCTGGCCGGACGCCATGACCGTTTCGAGCGGACTGCGCGTGCCGAAGCCGCTCGGCGACTTCCTGATCCTCGACATCGTCCGCCAGAGCGGCGGGACCTGCATCGCCGTCAGCGACCGCGCCGCGCTCGAAGCCGGAGCCCGCCTGGCCAGGCTGGAAGGTGTTTTCGCCGCCCCCGAAGGCGCCGCCTGCGTGGCGGCGGCCGAAAAGCTCCTCGCCTCGGGCTTTTTGCAGCCCGATGCGCGCATTCTGCTCTACAACACCGGCGCGGGCCTCAAATATATCGAGGCCTGGTCCGCGCTTTTCCCCCGAATGCCCGGCGGCCCCGCGGATAAACTCGGCGGCTTGATCACACCGCGATGATGGGACGGCACCCGCTTTCCTGCTAGAATCAGCCGATCGGGAATCGCGCGGAAGCCGAGGAGTTCTGGGATGCTGAAAGCCGGACTGGTGCTGCTGGCCGTGTTTGCGGCGGCGTACTTTCTTGAGAAGCGGGAGATGGACCGGCGCGCACTGCCCGGGGCGTGGCTGGTGGCGATTGTGCTGGCGGGCGGGGTGACCCTGGTCGCCGGGAGCGTGCAGGGTCTGGCGGAGGCGTGGCGGACCAAGGCCGCGCCCGAGACGGACCCCGCACAGTGGCAGGACGGACAGAGGGTCCGGGGGGGCGGCGTGCTGCGGGCGGCGGGCCGGGTCTCCGTGGCGCCATTCAGCGGACGCGAGGCACTGGTCCTCTGGTACAACGCCACCGCCCCGCACTGGGACGAGCACAACCGGCAGTCGAGGCCGTCGTTCCGGGGCATTGACGTGGCGCCCTGCTATCTGGAGACCGCCGGCGGGCGGGTCGCGCTGGCGGGGGTTCCGAACCTCCGGTTGCTGTCCGAAGAGCAGTTTTCCGGCACGGAGCATCTGGACCGCGCCGCGAACCATCTGGCTCGCGCGGATTGGAGTTCCGCCCCGGAGACCTGGTCAGGCGCGCTCGAAGAGGGCGATGCTCTCGTCTCGGGCAGCCCCGGCAGCCTCCCGTCGAATCTGATTAACCGCCTGGGCCGGGAGGCTCTCGGCATGGAGGCCGGACAAGCCGGCGCCGCGGAGATCCGGCAGCGGTTGGCGGAACGGAACTGGCTGCTCCGGGAGCGGATCCTCGGCCCCGGAGCGGAGGTGACCGCGGTGGGCACATTCCGCGCGAATCCTCCCCGCGTGGACGTCAACTACGGACCCACTTCGGCGCAGCATTCCATCACGCCCGGTGCGGCGGCAGCCACGGCGTCGCGGGACCTTTCGCAGACCGTGATTTTCATCCTGGTGCTGGCGCTGTTGACGGCCGCGGCGCACTGGGTGGTCTTCAGTTCGGGCGGGGCGGTGTACCGCGGGTTGCTGGATCGCGTGGTGTCAAGGTGACGGTCAGCGGATAGTGGTCGGCGGCGCGGATTTCGGAGTGAATTCGGCCGTCTGAAGGGTTCCAGGGGCCGCGGACGAAGATCCAGTCGAGCGGCTGGCCGCGTTTGGTCGTGATTTGGCCGCCCAGAACGGCGGCGAAACCGGCATCGCGGGGGGCCTGGAGCACGGGCGAATCCGCCTTTTTCGTGTTCAGGTCGCCGGCGATGAGGATGGTGGTTTTGGGCGGGTAGTGGCGGATGTCGTCGAGGACCTCTCGCATCTGGGCAAGGCGCAGCGATTCGGGCCCTCGGCTTTCCAGGTGCAGATTGTAAGCGACGAGGAGGCCCGCCGGCGTCTGGTGTTCGGTGATCAGCGCGAGGCGGCCGCCTTCGCGGGGCTGGAAGATCGCCCAGTTCGGGAGCCACGTTTTGGGACGCCAACTCCCGTGCTGCTCCCGGTGGCGGAGGAAGCGGGCGCGGCTCACCGGCAGGCGGCTGAGGGTGGCCTGACCGTGAAAAGCCGGGTTGCCTCCCACGCGCTGGCCCAATTCGAGGAATTCGGCGGCGAATGCCGATTCGAGGCCGAGACGGCGGGCGAATTCGGCGGCCAGATCGCGGTTGCCGCTGCGGCGGGCGTTCCAGTCCACCTCCTGAAGCAGGAGCAGGTCCGCCGGATGGGCGGCGAGGGCGGCGGCGACCCCGTCGAAACGCTGGCCGCGTTCGATATTCCAACAGAGGACCCGGATGGAGGGTCCCGAAAAGGTTTGGATAATCGCGCCCGCCCGGCGCAGTTCGTCCAGTCCCGGCGGCGCTTCGGCCGCCGCGGGCGTCAAAATCAGGCAGAAGAGCAGGCTGGCGAAGCGCATCCTGCCTTCAGGTTAGCTTAGGGGCGTTTGCCGCCGACGCTATAGTTGATCTCGCGGACCCCCTCGTCGAGGCCGACGATCCGGATCGTCCGCTGCTCGGGTTCGCGCGGCCAGGCCGGCTGAACCGGCTCAATGGCTCCGCTGACCGTGGGCCGGACCCCTGGGATGGCGCCGGGTTTCGGGCCGATGCCGAGCAGGCCTTCAAGCGTGCGCGGGCCGGACTCTTCGATGCCGGAGCGCGCTTGCATGACGCCTTTCTGGAGGAGTTCGAGCGGGATATCCACGTTCACGCGGAGAGTGGAGCCGGTCTGTTCAATGTTGAGACTCCGGGCAATTCGGGCCATTTCCGGGGTGTTTTTGTCGCTGGACATCATCATCGAGGTCAGCATCTGGGCGCCAAGTGCGAGGCTCTGGGCGCTGGCGGCGTCGCTGAACTCCAGGTTCATCTTCAGTCCCAGGCCCTGAGCCAGAGAGATACCGAAGTCCATCGCCTGCAGTTCATCGAAAGACGAAGCGAGCGGGTTGGCTTCACTGCCCGCGGTGGGCTTCATGGGCGGTGTGGCGGCGATCATCCAGATCTCGCTGGAGGCAGCCATCTGATCGGCGCGGGCGCGGAGGGCTTCATCGCGCAGGCCGTGGCCGTCTTCGAGGGCGAGTTCAATCGAAGCGCGGTCGCCGAGCAGGGTGATGGAGTCGCTGACGAGGGCGGCGATCAGGTCCTGGCCACCTTCCCCGGGCGGCCCGATCAGGAGGTCGAGACCTTTGTAGCGCTCCACGGCAGTGCCTGGAATCAGAGACTTGCGCAGGGCGGCGTGGTCCACCTTGCCCTGGAGGACGAGCAGCATCGGCGATTCAGCGGCCGTTCCGCTCAGTTCGCCGGGCGCGGTCAGCAGGATCCGGTCCACCGATTCGATGAAGTCCAGACCCTTGGAGATGTCCATCCTGGAGCCGCCAAGGTCAATCAACTGCTTTCGGATCATGTCCGCTGTGGGCGACGCCTTGGCGCGTTGCCAGTCCACCCCGATGAGCACTTTGGCTTCCGGGTGGGTGTAAGCCCAGATGGGGTCGGCCGCCTGCACGCCGGGCGCCAGCATCAGGGCAGCCACAACCACCGCGGCCATGGCCGCCAGACAGGTCCATCGCATCGTAGATCGCCTCCAGGCATCTATCGGCCGCAGGCGCCAAAAACTGCATAGCGGCGGGCAACGAATGGGCCCGTCGCTGCATCTCAGGGATAGAGGGGTATTGCCGCCGCCTGCGGATGCGTCTATACTCACCTTTTTTGGCCGATTGAGGGTAAGAAACGTGTCCGCCCAGCCCATTCCAGTCCATGAGGAGCTCGACCCGCTTGCGGTGCAACGCGAAGCGGCGATGTTCTATGGGCTGTTTCTGCGCGGACATTCACCCGAGAAACTGAGGCGGGACATCGAGATTCCGGCCTCGACCTTCAAGAAGTGGCTGTCGCATCCTCACTACGACGGCGAATTTCGCGAGAACGTCAAGCGAATCTATTACTTCCGGCGGCAGGTACTGGCGGTTTTCGACGAACTGGTGGATCGCGAGAGGGTCCGGGAGCGCTTCCAGTAGACCCTTTTCATTCAGACAGGCCAGTCCTATACTGTGGGCAGGAGGCGCCATGCAGCAAGTGGAATGGCGAGCCTGGCCCGCGGCGCGATGGGAGCGGAACACCGGACGGGCGATTCTGCTGGTGTGGGCGGCTTTTTGGATCTGGTTCGGGCTGGCGTCGGGGTTAAGCGAGCATCTGTCGTGGCGGGGCCTTCTGATTCACACGGCGGCGCCGGGGATGGTGTTTGCCCTGATGGCGGCTCTAGCGTGGCGCTATGAGCGCGTGGCGGCATGGTTGCTGCTGGCGGTGGCTGCCGGTATCCTCTTCACATACAACGAGATGATGGGCCACTGGGGCCTGCTCCACGTCCTGAAGGTGGGCTCGATTCTGGCCGGACCGCCGCTATTGGCCGGGCTTCTTTTCTACTGCAGTTGGCGCAGCCGGCTTGGGCGGTGACGGCGGTGGCGCCAGGCATTTGCCGGTGCAGACGGTCTCCGAGATCTTGACGGGTTCTCCGAGTTCGCCGCGGCCCTGCAAGGCAGGCCGTTGAATCGAAAGGGTTTCGACCGCGCCTTGAGCCGTGGCGGTCACTTCGATGATCTGGCGCTCGCGCAATGAGAGCTGACCCGGGGTGACGGCGCGTCCCGGGGCGGCCGGTCCGAAGACATCGACGACGCGGCGCTCTCCGCCGCTGGGGTCCTTTTCGATGCGCGCGATGGACTGGCGGCTGAGCTGAAGTTGGCCGGAGGTGGCGGCTTCGTATTCGTCCACCTGTTCGCGGACGGTTTCTCCCTCCTTGACGCTCCGGGCCACGCGCCGGGCGGCTTCCTGAAAACGTCCATTGGTATCAGGCAGATAGCTGGTCTCTTCGCGTTCGCTGCTCTGGTCGCCCGCCCGCTCCTGGGCGACGCGCCGCTCGATGGGCGCGAAGGCGCCGTTGATGGTGGGCCTCTCGACGCGGGTTTCGGTGGTGGTGAGCGGGCCGGATTGCCGGGAGTCCTCCACAATGCGCTCGGCGGGCTGGAGCCGTCCGTTCAGATCGGCTTTGTAGACGGTGGTGGCGGTGGAGACGGCGCCGCCGGGCCGGGTGGTCGTCTCGACCAGTTCCTTTTCGGGCGGCAGGGGCCGGCCGTTGGGGTCGAAGCGGCGAATCAGACGCTCGACGACCTTCACGCCGCCGGCATCGCGGAGGACCTTCTCCTCCACCTCCTCGACCTTGGCCTCGCGGCCGTTCATGTCGCGGCCGAGCGAGATCCGGCGGGTGTCGCCGCTGGTGGCGCCGCTCCAGAGAGTCCGGCGGCCTTCGGGGTCGAAGACGTAAGTCCGCCTTTCAGCCTGCCAGGCGGCGAGCGTGGAAGCGGCAAGCAGTGCAAGCAGCAGTACCCTCATCAATCCGTCTATCGGCGGCGTGCGCCGTTCCCGATAGACCCCCGCTTATAATGAAAGCATCCCGCCGCTGGGCCGGCAATCCCCCGAAAGGGCGTCCACTCTTCCATGAAGCGCTTCTACATTGAGACTTTTGGCTGTCAAATGAACGTTCACGACTCCGAGAAGGTGATCGGAACGCTCGAACAGCGCGGCTATGAACAGGTCCAGAAGGCCGAAGAGGCCGACCTGGTGCTCTACAACACGTGTTCGATCCGCGACAAAGCCGAGCAGAAGGTGTTTCACCGGCTCGAACAGTTCAAGCGCGAGGCGGGCAAGGGGAAGGTGTTCGCGGTGATCGGCTGCGTGGCGCAGCAGGAGGGCGAGAAGATCTTCGACCGGGCGCCGCACGTGAGCCTGGTGGCGGGTTCGGCGAGCTACACGAAGCTGCCGGAACTGCTCGTTCAGATCGAAGGCGGCAACAAGCGGGTGACGGGCCTGAGCCTGGAGACGGACGAGACGTTCGACACGCCCTTCACGAGGCGCGACAACCCGCACCGGGCGTACATCACGATCATCGAGGGTTGCGACAAGAGTTGCGCGTACTGTGTGGTGCCGTTCACGCGCGGGCCGGAGCGGAGCCGGACGTCGGAGAGCGTTCTGAACGAGGCGCGCGAACTGGCGAAGGCGGGCTACAGCGAGATCCAACTGCTGGGGCAGAACGTGAATTCCTACCGGGATCCGTCGCCGGCGGGCTTCAATTTCGCACAATTGCTGGAGGCGGTGGGGCGCGTCGAGGGGATCCGGCGGGTCCGTTTCACGACATCCCATCCGCGCGATTTCGGGCGGGATATCGTCGAGGCGATCGACCGGACGGATTCGGTGTGCAATCAGGTGCATCTGCCGGTGCAGAGCGGGTCCACACGGGTGCTGGCGGCGATGGACCGCCAATACACGCGGGACGAGTACATGCAGCGGATCGAATGGATGAAGGCGGCGCAGCGCGACATCGCGATTTCGACCGACATCATCGTGGGCTTTCCGGGCGAGACGGAGGCTGATTTCGCGGAGACGCTCGACCTGCTGGACGAGGTCGAGTACGACAGCATCTTCAGCTTCAAGTATTCGCCGAGGCCGAACACGGCGGCGCTGGCGCTGGGTGATCACATTCCGGAGGATGAGAAGAGCCGGCGGCTGACGGCGCTGCAGGAGAAGCAGCGGGCGATTCAGTTGCGGCGGAACAGCCGGGTGGTGGGGACGGAACTCGAGGTGCTCGTGGAGGGGTTCAATGCATCCACGGGGCAGTGGATCGGGCGGACGGCGCAGAACCGGGTGCTGAACTTCACGGCGCCGGCGCGCGAGGATGGCGGGCAACCGGGGCGGCGGGAGATGTTCGGACGGTAT
>DNFG01000148.1 GCA_003487005.1 Bryobacterales bacterium | reverse complement strand
GCAGCCGCCGGAGCCGCTGCGGCCGCTTCCGCCGGCTTGCCGCTCATCGCCGCCTCGAGGTCAGCCCGCGTGATACGGCCGCCGGCGCCGGTGCCCTTCACCGACTTCAGGTCAATATTGTTCTCACGGGCCATCCGGCGTACCAGCGGCGACACCGGGCCGGTCAACTCCTCTTCGGCAGCCGCTGGGGGCGCTGCCTCCAATTCGACTTCCCGTGGCTCGTCCTTCGGGGCCTCCGCCTTGGGCTCCTCTTTCGGGGCTTCCTCAGGCTGTGGAGGTTCTGCCGCAGCCGGGGCCGCCGCAGCCGCCTCGTCGCCATCGCCGATCCGCGCCACCACCGCGTTCACCTGCACTGTCTCGCCTTCCTGCGTGAGAATCTCCGTCAGCGTCCCCGCCGCCGGCGACGGAATCTCGGTGTCCACCTTGTCCGTCGAAATCTCGAACAAAGGCTCGTCGCGCTCCACCCGGTCGCCCACTTTCTTGAGCCACTTGGTCAGCGTTCCTTCCACAATGCTTTCGCCCATCTGGGGCATGACGACATCGGCCATGGCTAATCTCCGTTCCTCATCCTGATGCCAGAGGCCGGGCCAGCACGGGCTCGCCCACTCCAGCGGGTTCGTATTCAAAGACTTCCGCGAAAGCCGCCGCCAGCGCTTCCAGCACCAGCCCGCGCTCCGCGCGAACGCCCAATTTCTCCATCGACGTCACCGGCCGCCTCAAGCCGCACGGGACGATATACTCGAAAAATCGCAAATCCGTCTTCCAGTTCAACGCGAAGCCGTGAGTCGTCACCCACCGGCTGATGTGCACGCCCATCGCGCAGATCTTCGCGCCTTCCACCCAGACGCCCGTTGCACCACGGTCCCGCTCGCCGGAAATCCCAAACCGGCCCAGCGCCCGCAGTACCACTTCCTCTAGACCCCGGATGTACGCCACCACGTCCCGTTTCCACTCGCGCAGATCCACAATCGGATATCCGATGATCTGCCCAGGCCCATGATACGTGATGTCGCCTCCGCGGTTAATCTCCACCAGATCCATCCCCAATTCGGCCAGACGCTCCCTGCTGATGAGCAGGTTCTCAAAACTCGCGTTCCGTCCCAGTGTCAATACATGTGGATGCTCGAGGAGCAGCAGTTGATCCGGACCTTCGCCGCGTTTTCGCCGCTCGGCCAGCGACCGCTGCAGCGCCAATGCCTCGCGGTACGGCATCAGCCCCAGATCCCGGACCGCCAGCCTACGCATTGATCGCCAGGCCGTAAACGTTGTTGAACGCTTCGCCCACCGCTTCATACAGCGTCGGGTGTGCGTGAATCGTATGAATCATCGTGTCCACCGTCGCCTCGGCTTCCATCGCCGTCACGGCTTCCGCGATCAACTCGTAGCCGTGAGGCCCAATGATGTGGACCCCCAGAATCTCGCCGTACTTCGCGTCGGCCACCACCTTGACGAACCCGTCGTGGCTGCCCAGAATCGACGCTTTCGAGTTCCCCAGAAACGGAAACTTGCCGATTTTGACGTCATAACCGGCTTCCTTGGCCTGTTTCTCGGTCAATCCGACGCTTCCAATGCCCGGTTCCGTGTACGTCGCGCCCGGAATCCGCTGCTTGTTGATCGGCGTGGTTTCCTTGCCCGCGATGTGCGCCACCGCCACCATACCCTCCATCGTCGCCACATGCGCCAGTTGCGGCGTCCCGGCCACGATGTCGCCGATCGCGTAAACTCCCGGTTCGCCCGTGCGCTGGTATGGATCCACCTTCACGAAGCCGCGGTCCAACTCAATCTTCGTGTTTTCGATGCCCACGTTGTCGGTGTTCGGCTTCCGGCCCACCGCCACCAGCAGCGTGTCTCCTTCGACGTCCTCGGTCGCCCCGCTCGCCAACTGCACTTTCAGCTTCACTCCACCGTCATGCTTGTGCACTTCCAGCACTTTCGCGCCCGGTTCACAGTTGATTTTTTGCTTCTTGAAGCTGCGCAAAAGCTCCTTGCTGACGTCCTCGTCCTCCACCGGAACCAGCCTCGGCAGCATCTCGAAGACCGTCACGTCCGACCCGAACCGCTTGAAAATAGAGGCAAACTCGACGCCCACCGCGCCCGCGCCGATCACCAGCAGGCGCTTCGGCACCTCGCGCATCTGGAGAATTTCGACATTCGTCACCACCCGCGGCGCGTCCACCTCCAGATTCGGCAGCATGCGCGCCTCCGAACCAGTCGCCAGGATCACCGCTTCGGCCTCCAGCACCCGCTTTTCGCCGTTGTTGTCGACTTCCACCTTCCCGCCGCCCAACAGCCGGCCAAAGCCCTGGATCACCTCAACTTTGTTCTTCTTCATCAGCATCCCGACGCCGCCGGCGTGCTTGCTGACGATTTTGTCCTTGCGCTCCAATACTTTGGACAGGTCCAGCCGCGGGTCCTGACAAAAAATGCCCTGCTCCTCGGAGTGTTGGAAGTAATCCCAAACCTCCGCCGTGTGCAGCAGCGCCTTCGTCGGCACGCAGCCAACATGCAGGCAGGTGCCGCCCAGCTTCGGATCCTTCTCGATCAGGGCAGTCTTGAGGCCATACTGGCCCGCGCGAATCGCAGCGGAATAGCCCCCCGGCCCGCTGCCGATGACGATCACGTCGTAGGACATCATACTCAGTGTAGCATCGGCATTTATCCCCATAATGGAAGCATGAGGATCGTTGCGTTGCTGATTCTGGGCGCCTCGCTCGCCGCGTCGCAAGGCCCCCCGGCCAATGCCATCAGTGAGATCCGCGTCGAGGGCAACCAGCGCCTCTCGGTCGAGGAGATCATCCGCATTAGCGGGCTCCGCACAGGCGCCCCCGCCGTGGCCGCGACGTTCGAGGCGATGCGTGACCGGATCATCGAAACCGGCTGTATCGAAACCGTCGGCTGGAAGTGGGCGCCCCGCTCCAATGGCGGATTCGTCGCAACCATTGAAATCGCCGAAGCCAGCCAGTTCCTTCCCTGGACCGTCGACCGGCTCCCGCTCGCTGCCGAAGACATCCAGTCCATCGCCTCGAAACAACTCCCCTGCTTCGGTCCCGAAATCCCCACTTCCGACCGGTACCTGAGCCGCGCCGCCGCCCTCATCAGCGGACTCGCCGCTGCCCGCGGCTTCGAGGATATGGTGATCGCCAAGGTTGGCATCACCGGGCGCGACCAGCTTTCAGTCATCTTTCAACCCCGGACGCCCGCCCCGAATATCGCCGACGTCCGCTTCACCGGCAATCAGGCCATTCGTGAAGAGTATCTTCGCAAGCAGATGGCCGAAGTGGCTCGCGGCGTCCAGTTCTCCGAGACCCTCTTCCGCCAGTTCCTGGACAATCAGATCCGGCCCATGTACGAGAACATCGGCCATTTGACCGTTCAGTTCGGCAAGGTGACCACCACGCCCGCTACCGATGTCACGGGAGTCGTGGTCACGGTCGAAGTCGCCGAAGGCCCCGTCTATCAGCTTGAAGATGTGGAATTCACTGGCCTGCCCCTGCCCCGGGAACTCGTGGATGAACTCGCCGAATACAAACGTGATGAACCCGTCAGTTATTCCAAGATGGCGCTCACCATCGAAAAGCTCTTCACCGAGATGAAGCGCCGCGGTTACCTCAAACCGGAGTACAAGGCTCAACGCAAGATCGACCCGGAAAAGCTGACCGCCCGCCTTCTGGTTGACGTTGAACCGGGCCCCCAGTACCGGATGGGCCGCCTCACGGTCCGCGGTCTTGACGTCATCGGCGAACCCGTTGTCCGCAAAATGTGGACTCTGAACGCCGGCGACCCCTTCCGCGACGATTACCCGGACTTCTTCCTCAACACCATCAAGGAACGAGGTGTCTTTGATTTCCTCGGCTCAACTCGCGCAGAAAAGAAGCTCAATGAGGACAACCGAACCGTGGACGTCACGCTCCACTTCACTGGGGGAGCCCAAGGGCTCGATTCTCGGGCCGTGCCCAAACCGAAACCCCAGCCCTGATTCCAGGCGCTACGCCCAGAACGTCAAATACGGATCTTCCTTTGCCAGCCGTTGGACATAGAGCGCCGCCTCGCGCAGGTGATAGTCGCCCCACATCGACGACTCGCCGCAAGGCACGCTCTGCCCTTCCGGAATGAAGTCCCAGCCGTTCGGCCGGTGGTACACCGAGTGCAGAAGCAGCCCCTGATGATCCGGATTCTTCGATAAATACGGCTCCGCACAGATCGTCTGCATGACCGTCAGACCTGCCTGCAGGTATCGAGTGCCCGCTTCGCCGAGGTACCTGCCCAGCCGGAGCAATCCCTGCGCCGCGATGGCCGCGGCGGAGGCGTCCACCGGCTCATGTTCATTGAACGGGTCCGCTGGCCGGTTCAGGTAGTCTCCCAATCTGTACAGATTCGGCGCGCCCGTGTCCCAATAGGGCACTCCGTCTGTCGGGGTGTGCTCGATGTAGAAATCGCAGGTCGCTTCGGCGGCCTTCCGCATGAATCCTTCGATCGCCGCCCGCCCGCCAAGCGCTTCCAGTTCACTATCCGCGATCGTCTGCAAGAATTCCAACTGCTCCGCAAAGCCGCACATCGCCCAGGCCAGGCCGCGGGTCCACGTCGAAAAAGGCGAGTAGCCCTGCTGCGAATTCGGACACCGGAAGTTGCCGTCCGTCGTGTTGAAAACCGACTCGTGCGCCGTCCGCCCCCGCAAATCGTAAGCATCCCGTCCCTCGCCGTAGTAGACCGAATAGAGGGCCGTCGCCCGGGCATGCTGCACGAGGCGCTCCAGAAGCGAGTGCTTCCGGTCGTTCTCCCCCATCAACGCGTGCCCCAGCCGGTGGCTCACAGCGAGCGCCCGCAGAGAACGGATGGTGTCCACGAACAGCGAGTGGGGCCCGTTGAAGCTGTGGATATACCCGCCACCGGGGATCGCTGTCCAGCGCGCGGCCTGAATCGCTCCGGTCACCTTGAGCGCCAGTTCATGGAAGTGCAATTCCCACTCTGGCGCGTCCACGCGACCCTCCTTGGCCAACCGGTACAGGTTCCCGTACGTCGATACGTTGTTGAATCCGTGATCGTGAACGCCGATGTGGGTCAGATGCGGCGCCATCAGGCCGAGAGTCCGTGCCCGGCCCATCTCAAGGAAGTCCCGGTCGCCGGTGGCGTCGAACTGTAAAAGCGCTGACCCGAACTGAAATCCCTGCGTCCATTCGGTCCAGCCCCGGGCCGTGTATCTGCCAGCGACGGTGAAAACAGGCGCCCCTTGGGCCGGATCGCAACTCCGGTCTATGGAGTAGATCTTCGGCGCGGACGCGGACCAGACATCGGCAATCCGCGGCAGCAGCGCGGAGGGAGTGATGGATGAATCAAGTCGGATCATGGAAGTCTAAACTTCCGATTGTATCCGGGATTCAGGAGGGAGGATGGCGACCCCAGCGGGATTCGAACCCGCGTTATCGCCGTGAAAGGGCGGTGTCCTAGGCCGGGCTAGACGATGGGGTCGCTCTGCAGTGAGCGTTGAAGCGAACCGCTCACAATCTCCAATTGTACCGGGCCGGAGGCAGCAGGTCAAATCTTGAGTCCTCCTCCCAGAAAGAGTTCGTCCAGAGCCTCTGCGGACCGCTTCAGGGCTCCGGACTGCGCGCGCAACTCGTCCGCGGCCGCTGCTGATCCACTGGCATGACCCGCCGCCGAAGCCGAAGCCCTGGCAATATCCGTCATGGCCTGATTCAATTCCCGGATGCCGTGCGCTTGCGATGCCGCCCCGCTCGCGAAATGTCCGGCCAGTTCGTCCAGCTTCTGCGCGGACTCCAGGATACTCTCCAGGTTTCCTGCCGCCTCTCTCGCGTACCCGGCCGCGGCCTGACCCAGGCTGGATGAACTCCGGATCAACGCAGTGGTTTCCTGCGCCGCCTCCGAACACCGGCCCGCCAAGGCCCGGACGGCGTCCGCGACCACCGCAAATCCCTGGCCCGCCGCTCCGGCGCGCGCCGCTTCGACCGACGCGTTCAGCGCCAGCAGATTGGTCTGCATGGCGATCTCCTCGATTGCTTCGATTACCTTTCGCATCTGCCGTGCTGATGTGTCCATCTCGCCCATCGCCGCGGTCAGCCTCACTGTGGAGGCACTTCCCGATTCGGCCGATTCTCTCGCCGCCGAGGCTGCCCGCCGCAGTTTCTCGCTCCGGTTCGTGCCTTCGTCGCTCTGCCTCGCCATTTCCGCGATGGCGCTGCTGATCTGCTCCGCGGCCGCCGCCTGTCGCGAGGATTCGCCCGCCGTCGCTCCACTCACCTCCGCCACATGCCCGGATGCCGCCGTTACCTCCCCCGAAGCTACGTTCAATTGTTCCACGACCACTGCCACGCGCCTCATCCACAAGCGGGCCAATACCCACCACAGCAGGCAGACCGCCACCGCTGTCGCCAATGTGACGCCGGCCAACCTGAACGCGCTCCTCCTCGCCAGCAGACTATTCGCTGCCACTGCCGCCAGAAACTCCTCCTCCGGTACTGTCGCCGCAATTGCCCAATCCCACGGCGGGAAGTAGCGAACATGCGCAATATGCCGCCGCCCTTTCCATAGATGCGGGACAGTCGCACCCTCGCCCGGCCGCAATCCGGCCGCCACCCCGGCCAGCAGTCTCCTCGCCTCCTGCTCCCTCTCCGCCTCGCCGTCCCGGGCAAAAACCACCCTCCCCCGATCCGCCTCCGCTGCGTTCATCACGAACGTGAACCCCGTCTCGCCCACCTTCGTTCCCAGAATGGACGCCTGGATCCGCTCCGTCGCCTTGTCCTCGGGGATTCCGACGAACAGCATCCCCTGGACGCGCCCCCCGGCATCCCGGACCGGTTCGTAGGCCGTCGTATGCCAGCGTCCCACCACCAGCGCCCGCCCCACAAACCGCTTGCCCGCAAGAACCGTCTCCACCACCGCGTTCGCCCGCCCATCTGGTTCTCTTGCGGGAATGAACGTCCCCGTCGCCCGCTTGCCCGCGGCGTCCCTGACGTTCGTCGCCACCCGCAACATGTCTCCACCCCCATTCATGCGCTGGAAGATCGTCGCCGAAGAACCCGTCAGGCTCGTGATTTGATCCAGCAATGGCAACTCCGCCTCTGGCAGCAGCGCAGTCCGCCCAACCGTCGCGATGTCGAGCCGAACCTCCGTCTCGGCCCCAGTCAGCTGATTCCTCGCTTTCCACGTCTGGGTCCAACCGGGCGTGACTCGCAACCCGCCCGTGTCTTCAAGAAGCTCCTGAGCCATGTTCAGGCTGATTCCCGTCGCCTGATCGAGCAGCATCCGGCTCACCGCACACGTGCTCTCAACCCCCCTGGCACCATTCTCCAGCGATTCCGCCGCCAGCTGCCGCAATCCCTCCGCGGCGTTTTCCGATGCTGCCCGGTTCTGGGTCCAGACCATCGCCAGCACCATCAGCAGAGGAGGGACCGACGTCATCACCCCAGCCAGGATCAGGCGCCCCCGGAAATTCAATCTCTTTAACAAGCCGTCATCACTCCACTACCCCTGCTATCGGCGCGATTTGCGCGGCAAATAGTGGCCTTTGGTGGTACCTCTGCGCTTTTTTGTGGATATGATCGAATCACAATGGCAATCTCCCAGTGGTCCCGGCGCGCCCTGCTTTCCACGGCCGCAAGCACCCCCTTCTGGCCTGTTCTGGCTGCATCGCCTGAGTCCCCGTGGCGGCTCTGGTACCGCGAGCCGGCCTCGCGCTGGATCGATGCCCTCCCTCTCGGCAACGGTCGTCTTGGCGCAATGGTCCACGGCGGCGTTGGTTCAGAAATCCTCCAGTTGAACGAGGATTCACTCTGGGCCGGCCGCCCCTATCCGCAGAACGGCGACCGCTTCCGGGATGCCCTGCCCCGCGTCCGCTCCCTCTTGTTTGCCGGTAACTATCGAGAGGCCAACGATTTGGCGGCCAAGACCCTCACCGGCGAATGGGGCAAGTGGTTCGGCGCTCACCAGACTCTCGGTGACCTGATCATCGAAACCGGCCACGCCGGCGCGTCGAATTACACTCGCGGTCTCAATCTGGAAGATGCCACCGCGCGCGTCCACTATCACGCAAATGGGTCGAAATGGGAGCGGACTGTCTTCTCGTCCCGGCCTCAGCAGGCGGTCATCGCCCGTTTCGCCGGCACCGCCCCCGTGCGGCTTCGTGTGACGGTTCGCCGCTCGCAGTGTCAGATCGAGGCTTCTCGGAAGGGCCTGATTTGGCGTGGACAAGCGCCCGAAGGAGGAGTCCGCTGGTTTGCCTGGACTCAGATCATCGCCCCCGGTGGTCAAATCCGCTTTCTGGACGGCTGGGTCGAGGTGGACGGCGCGGATCACGTCTTGCTGTTCACCCGGGCCTGGACCAGTTACTCCGGCACGCCCGAGCCCGAGCCGTTCACTGCTCCAAATCATTCATTTGAAGATCTTTACAAGCAACACCGCGCCACCCACCAGGCGCAGTTCGGCCGCGTTCAGATCGATCTTGGCGGCGCCGGCCGGGCCTCCGTTCCCACCGATGAACGCCTCTACGACGTCCGGGCCGGCGGCGAGGATCCCCAACTCGCTGCTCTTTACTTCCAGTACGGCCGGTATCTCCTGATGTCCTCCTCCCAGCCCGGTTCGCTGCCCGCCAACCTGCAGGGGCTTTGGAATCATCTGCTTGCACCACCCTGGGAGGCCGATTATCACCTGAACATCAACATCCCGATGAACTACTGGCCCGCGGAAGTGACCAACTTGAGTGAATGCCATGAACCGCTCTTTGCATTCACTGAAAGGCTTCTGGAACCGGGCGCCCGTGTGGCCCGCGACTTCTATGGCCTCCGCGGGTCCGTAGCCCACTACACCACCAATGTCTGGGGCTATGCCGAACCGGGTCATGGTCTGCTGTTTGGACTCTGGCCGGACGGACTGGCCTGGTTGGCCCGCCATTTCTGGGAGCGCTGGCTCTACACGGGGGATCTGGAATTCCTTCGCCGCCGCGCGTGGCCGGTTTTCGAGGCCGCGGCTCGTTTTCAGGCCGATCTGCTCGTCGAGGACCCGAAGACCAGGCGACTGGTGCCGGGGCCGGCGTCGTCGCCGGAGAACGCCTACCTGACCGTGGACGGACGCCGCGGCGTGGTCGCGATGGGCTGCACGGCGAGCGTCCAGGCGGTTCGCGATCTGTTTGAAATCGTGATCCAAAGTGCGCAGAATCTCCGTCTGGAGAGCGATCTGACGCGCGAAATTACGCAAAAACTGGCTCAGATGCCGCCTCCCGTTACCGCCGGGCGTCACGGGCAGGTGATGGAGTGGCCGGAGGACTTCGACGAGGCCGAACCGGGCCACCGCCATGTCTCCCATCTATACTCCCTTCATCCGGCGGCTGCCATCGATGCCAGACGGACCCCGGATTGGGCTAGCGCCTGCCGGGTGACGCTGGAGCGGCGCCTGGCCGCGGGCAGCGGCCAGACCGGGTGGAGTGCCGCCTGGATGGTGAACTTCTTCGCCCGCCTCGAAGACGGCGAGAAGGCGCACGAGATTCTGTATAAGCTGCTGCGGCAGTCCACCGAGCCGAATTTGTTCGACACGCATCCGTCGGCGCGCGGGCCGATCTTCCAGATCGACGGCAATCTGGGGGGCTGCGCGGGCATGGCAGAGATGTTGTTGCAGAGCCACGCGGGCGAAATTTACCTGTTGCCGGCGCTGCCGAAGGCTTGGTCCGAGGGGCGGATCAGCGGTCTGCGGGGGCGCGGTGGCTACCTGGTGGATCTGGTCTGGAAGGGTGGAAGGCTCGACGCGGCCACGCTCACGGCGTCGCGAGCCGGGAGGGTCAAAATCAGAACTGCCCGCGGCGTGCAGGAACGAACCCACGCCGCGGGCGAAAAAATCGAGATCCGGGGGTAGTTACAGGGTCTTCAGGTAGGCGATCAGGTTGACGAGTTCGTCGCCTTCGAGGATCTCCTCGAAGCCCGGCATGCCATTGCCGCCCTTTTTGATGATGTCAATGACGTTGGTGTCGTTGGCGTCTTTGCCATTGTGCATTTTTGCCTTCTTGTAGAGACCCTTGAGGCTGGGACCCAGCTTTTTCTCATCAGTGGCGTGGGCGTGGCAGACGCCACATTGTTCATAGACTTCTTTGCCCTTGGCGGCGTCACCCTTCTTCTGGGCAGAGGCAGGGACAGTCAACAGCAGGCAGAACGCGGCAAGAGCCGTGGCGAAGCGCGAAATCATGGATGTACGGAACTCCTTCAGACGGATGTTTGGGGTGGTTATCCCCATTTTACAATTCCCGAGGACGGCCCGGAACGAAACCGCCGCCTTCTGTTCGGATGCGGACTGGCGGTTGAAAGTTGCCGTGAAACCTCACATGCAGCGGAGTTGCAGGCTGTGGGCTGTCCTGAAATACTGGCAGGCGTCATGAAAACCCACCGCCGCGACCTCTTGCGCGCCGCCGTCATCGCCCCTGCCATTCTGCGTGCCCAGAACCGGGCGAGCGACGTGGTCCGGATTGGCATCATCGGGTTGGGCGGCATCAGCCGGGCCCACCTGCGCGAGTTGGCGACGCTGAAGAGCCAGGCACGGATCACGGCGGTCTGTGACATCTATGCGCCGCGTCTGGACGCTGGCGTGACGGCGACGGGGGCAAAGGGGTACCGCGACTACCGGGATCTGATTGCGGACCCGAACGTGGACGCGGTGCTGGTCCTGACTCCGGACCACTGGCACGCCCGGATGGCGATTGACGCAATGCGGGCGGGCAAGGACGTGGATGTCGAGAAACCGATGGCGCTCACAATCGAGGAAGCCCGGGAGATGGTGAAGGTGGCGCGGGAGACCGGGCGGGTGCTGGCGGTGGATTCCGAGCACACCGCCCACGGCATCTGGCCGCCCGCGGCGCACGCGGTGAAGTCGGGAGTGCTGGGCAAGTTGTTGTGGTCGCAAACCTCGCGGTCGCGGAATGACCGGGAGCCGCCCTGGGCCTACCCGATTGAGAAGGGGGTGTCTCCGGACAACCTGGACTGGAACGCGTTTCTGGGCAGCGCGCCGAAGCGGCCGTTTGACGCGGAGCGGTTCTTCCGCTGGCGGCGCTACTGGGAGTATTCGGGCGGGTTGATCACGGATCTGTTTATTCACCACATCACGCCGCTGCTGATGGTGGCGGGGGCGGAGTTTCCGCGGCGGGCGGTGACGTCGGGCGGGGCGTGGCACTTCCCATTGGACGGGCGTCTGGAGACGCCGGACACGATGGTGACGGCGTTTGATTTTCCGTCGAAGCACACGCTGTTGTGCGCGGGGTCGCTGGCGAATTCGGTGGAGTTGCCGATTGTGATGCGGGGGCACGAAGCCAATATCTTCTTCCACGGGCCGGACCACCGGCGTCCGGACTGGTTCATTGTGGAGCCGGAGGGGCCGTATGTATCGACGTTCCGGGACAAGGTGGAGAAGGCGGGGATCGAGGGGCGCTGGTTGGGGAGCGAGGGCTCCGCCGGGGGACGGTTCGCCGAATTGAGCCCGGCGCGGCAGG
The DNA here is from genome assembly GCA_003487005.1 of Bryobacterales bacterium. GTDB lineage: Bacteria > Acidobacteriota > Terriglobia > Bryobacterales > Bryobacteraceae > PNKE01. Next base: position 4,164 of record DNFG01000148.1, on the reverse strand, counting down.
ATGCGTGGATGGCGGGGGCTCTGGGGGAATCGCAGGTGCGTGCGGATTTCGACGCGGCGGTAAAGAAGCAGGCGTCGCTGGAGAAGGACCGGGCGGCGCGGACGGCGTGGTTTGGGCGGATTTACGACGGGCGGCAGAAGGCGGGGCAGGCCCGGCCGCGGTTCCGGGTGGACGCTCCGCCGGCGCCGAGTTTCATGGAGCGGTTTCTGGAGGCGGTCCGGACGCGGGGCAAGCCCGTGTTCGACGGCGACTTGGGCTACATCACGCAGGTGGCGATCGTGATGGCGGTGCGGTCGTGGCGGGAAGACAAGGTGTTTCTGTTTGATCCGGAAACGGAGACGATCCGGGCAGCCTAGTCAGAACTTGAGGAACCAGCCCTTACGGTACATCGCCCAGGCGGCGAGCATGCCGGCGGCGACCATCAGCAGGGCGAACAACAGAGAGGCGTTATATGGGTTCAGGAACGTCGAAAAGGTGGTAAAAAGCGTCTTCCGAATCCCGGTTTCGGCCACGATATCGCCCATGACGCCCGAGAAAAGGTACATCGCGATGGCGTTCATCCCGACGAACTCAATGGGGCGGAGCCATTTGAGCAAGGCGGGTGATTGCGCCGCCAGGTCCCAGGCGGCGAGCGCGACGAAGGAAAGCCCGGCCATCAGCAGCGCGTAGGGGACGGTCCAGAGCAGTTTGTTGATGGGCATGACTGGCTCGATCAGGTAGGCGGAAAGGATCAGGGCGCAGCCGATGAAGACGAAGCGGCCGATCCGCTCCCTCGCCGTCATGTTCAGGCGCAGGAGATGCCCGGCAAGCACGCCGAACAGGGTGGTGGCGAGCGAGGGGATGGTGGAGATGATGCCTTCGGGGTCCCAGTCCTTTGTTTGGGAGTACATGTGGCCCTTCAGGAGGAGGCCATCGACGTAACGGGCGAAGTTGCAGTCCACGGTGAGCGATCCGGCGCCACAACCGGGCACCGGGTAGAAGGCCATCATCAGCCAGTAGGAGGTGAAGAGGCCAAGAATCCAGGCGATCTGGGTCTTCCAGGTTGAGTGGAGGAAGATCAGTGTGGCGAGCAGGTAGCAGATGGCGATCCGCTGCAGGACGCCAGGAATGCGGAGCCCGGAGAACTCGAAGCTGGGGAAGAGGGTCAGGAAGAGGCCGAGGATGAACAGGATGACGGCGCGGCGGAAAGCATGGCCCAGCAATTCGCCGCGCTTCTGGCCTTTCTCGAGGCGGCGGGCGGTGGCGAGGGTGACGGCGACGCCGACGATCCAGAGGAAGAACGGAAAGACGGTGTCGGTGAAGGTCGATCCATCCCATTTGGCGTGGAGCAGCGGGGGGTAGACGTGCTGCCAGGAGCCGGCGTTGTTGACCAGGATCATCGACGCCATGGTGGCGCCCCGGAAGAGATCGAGGGACGCAAAGCGTCCGGCGGGAGGGGTCGGCATACAGGACAAAGAAGATACGATAGCAGAGTGGCGCGCGGGATCCTGGTCCACGGAGATAATCACTTCATTGTGGACGGGCCGAAACCGTCGCCGGCGGCGGCGCTGCGTCTGGTGCGGAGATGGTCGGTCATTCAGATCGGGAGCGGGATCGTGGCGACGGCGGACGACCGGTGGCGGATGGTGACGCGCGAGTACCGCGAGCGGTTGGAATGGGCGGTCATGGTGGCGGGGGAGCGCGGGCCACAGGCGGCGGTGGAAGAGTTGTTGGATGAAATGCGCGCCCGGGGGATCCGGGTGGAGCAATGGCCGGGGGAAGCCTGGCAGGGAGAAGAGTGAATGGCCGATCCGCACAGTTACGCGAACCCCGAAGAGAGCCGTGTCCGGCATCTGGACTTGGATCTGACGGTGGATTTTACGCAGAAGAAGCTGAAGGGGTCGGTGACCCTCGCGCTGGACCCGGCCGGACGGGAACTGGTGCTGGACACGCGCGATCTGGTGATCCAGAAAGTGAACGGCTCGACCGAGGGCTATTCAGTGGGTCCGGCCGACCCGATTCTGGGTTCGCCGCTGCGAATCGTACTGCAGAAGGGCGTCCGCAGCGTGGTGATCGAGTACGAGACCTCGCCCGAGGCGACGGGTCTGCAATGGTTGACGCCCGCGCAGACGGCGGGGAAGCGGTCGCCGTTTCTATACTCGCAGTCGCAGGCGATACACGCGAGGAGTTGGGTGCCGCTGCAGGATACGCCGGGCGTCCGGTTCACGTTCTCCGCGCGGATTCAGGCCCCGGCGCACCTGACGCCGCTGATGGCGGCGGCGCGGGTCTGGCGGGACCGGTTTCACATGCCGCAGCCGGTGCCGTCGTACCTGCTCGCGCTGGCGGTGGGCGAACTGGAGTTCCGGGCATTGGGGCCGCGGACGGGGGTCTGGGCCGAGCCACCGCTGGTGGAGAAGGCGGCGCGCGAGTTCGCTGATGTCGAAAGGATGGTGGAGGCGGCCGAGCGGTTGTATGGGCCGTATTTGTGGGGCCGCTACGACGTGCTGGTGCTGCCGCCGAGTTTTCCGTTCGGCGGGATGGAGAACCCGCGGCTGACGTTCGCCACGCCGACGATTCTGGCCGGGGACAAGAGCCTGGTGTCGCTGGTGGCGCACGAACTGGCGCATTCGTGGTCCGGCAATCTGGTGACGAACGCCAACTGGAACGACATCTGGCTGAACGAAGGCTTCACGGTGTACTTCGAGAGCCGGATTCAGGAGGCGATTTACGGGCGCAAACGCAGCGAAATGGAGTTGTCGCTGGAGGTGGACGCGCTGGTGGAGGAGATGCGCGGGTTGAAGCCCGAGGACACGCGCCTGGTGGTGGATTTGCAGGGGCGGGACCCGGACGACGGGTTGACTCTGGTTCCCTACGTGAAGGGTGCGCTGATGCTGCGGTGGATCGAGGAGAAGCACGGGCGGGCGGCGCTGGACGCGTTCCTGAATGCATATTTCGCGCGTTTTGCGTTCCAAAGCGTGACGACGAAGCAGTTTTTGGACGAGTTTTCGCGTCATTTTCCGGGCGTGGATCTGTCGGCGTGGCTGGACGGGCCGGGTTTGCCGGAGGGCGCGCCGCGGGTTCGTTTCGATTTCGAATCGCGTCCGCGGCGGGAGTGGACGACGCAGGAATGGCTGCACTGGCTGCGGGTGGCCCCGGAGAGTTGGACGGCGGCAAAGATGAAGGAAGCGGACGCCGCGTGGGGGTTCACGGACTCGGGCAACGCGGAAATCGCGGCGCAGTGGCTGAAGATGGCGATCCGGGCGGGGTATGCACCGGCGGAGCGGAGGCTGGAGACGTTCCTGGTGGAAGTGGGCCGGCGGAAGTTTGTGAAGCCGTTGTACGAAGAACTGGCGAAGACGGAGGAGGGCAAGGAGAAGGCGCGGGCGATCTACAGGAAGGCGCGCCCCGGGTACCATCCGATCACGCAGGGGACGGTAGACGGGGTGTTGCGGTAGAGACTGTCCACAGGCAGTGTTTGCGTCAGAATGGAGACAAGTCCGAGGAAATGAATGCAAACCGCCTGAGCAGGATTACGATCGAAGCGGGCAAGTGCGGCGGGCGCCCGTGCATGCGCGGGATGCGGATTCGCGTGACGGATGTCCTGGAACTGATCAGTTCCGGCGCGAGTTTCGACGAGATCCTGGCGGATTATCCGTACTTGGAGCGTGAAGACCTGTTAGCGGCGGTCGAATATGCTTCGGTGCAGACGAGCCACGCCGTCCTGGTCACTCCGTGAGACTTCTGATCGATCAGCAACTCCCTCCAGCGCTCAAACACTTCTTTTCTGAGCGCGGCATTGAGGCTGTGCATGTCCATGAAATCGGGATGGCGGAAGCTTCCGACAGCGAAATCTGGAGCTACGCGCAACTCAACGGATTCGATGTCGTGAGCAAAGACGAGGACTTCTTTCACATGGTGGCGTGCAGCGATCACGGGCCGAGATAAGTCTGGGTCCGATTGGGGAACCGCCCAACAAAGGCGCTGATCCATGCACTCGCGGGCATCTGGCCGGACCTGCGGAGGTGGATTGTGTCCGGTGACCGGCTGGTGGAGATCCGGTAGCCGGATCAGGCGGACAGGCCCACGGCAGGGTAAACGGGGCCAGAACTATGCATAAGAATTCCTCTTCCACGAGTTAGAACCTTTGCAGGGGGTTGAAACCGGATTGCGGGGCCGTCATCCAAT
>DNFG01000077.1 GCA_003487005.1 Bryobacterales bacterium | reverse complement strand
CCCAAAGTGTGGGAACCCACCGACCGCTGGTCGGTGGCTCACTCGCGCGATCTGTATGACATTGACCGCTGGGGCAAGGGCTATTTCTCCATCAGTCCCGACGGCCACGTCCTTGTGCACCCCAGCCGCGATCCGCAGCGCTTCGTCGACCTGAAGAAACTCGTCGATACCCTCGTGCTTCGCGGCATCGATCCGCCCATTCTCGTCCGCTTCCTCGAAATCCTCGGCGTCCAGATGGGCGAACTTCGTGCCGTCTTCGATTCCGCGATTCAGGAGCACGGCTACCAGGGCCGCTATGTCTGCGTTTACCCCATCAAGGTCAACCAGCAGCGGCATGTCGTCGAGGAGGTGTACCAGTACGGACGCCAGTTCGGCTTCGGCCTGGAGGCGGGATCGAAGCCTGAGCTTCTCGCCGTTTCCGCCGTTGCCGACAATGACACTCCGATCATCTGCAACGGTTTCAAGGACGACGAGTACATCGAGATGGTGATGCTGGCCACAAAGATCGGCCGCAACATCACGCCCGTCGTCGAGAAATACACTGAGCTCGACCTGATCCTGAAACATTCCGCCCGTGTGGGCGTGCGCCCGCGCATCGGCATTCGTGTCAAGCTCGCCAGCCGCGGCGCCGGCCGCTGGAAGTCCTCCGGCGGGTACCGATCCAAGTTCGGCCTCACCGTCACCGAGGCCCTTCGCGCGCTCGAACAACTTCGCGCCGCCGGGATGGAGGACTGCCTCAAACTCCTCCACTTCCACCTCGGCAGCCAGATCACCAACATCCGCCATATCAAAGGCGCCGTCATCGAAGCCGCCCGCGTCTATGCCGAACTCAAACGCGCGGGCGCAGGACTCGAATTCCTCGACGTGGGCGGCGGCCTCGGCATCGACTACGACGGCTCCCAGACCGACTTCGAATCGAGCGTCAACTACAGCCTCCAGGAGTACGCCAACGACGTCGTCCACCACATCCAGAACGTCTGCGACGAAGCCGAAGTCCCGCACCCCAACATCGTCACCGAAAGCGGCCGCGCCATCGCCGCGTACCATAGCGTTCTGATCTTCAACGTCCTGGGCGTCTCCGGTTATGGCGGCGAGGCCATCCCTGACCGGCTCAGCGACGATGCCGAACAGCCCATCATCGACCTGATGGAGACTTACAAGAACCTGAGCATGAAAAACCTGCTCGAGAGCTTCCACGACGCCCAGCAGGCGCTCGATTCCGCTCTCAACCTCTTCAGCCTCGGGTATTTGCCCCTCAAGCAGCGATCCCTCGCCGAGAACCTCTATTGGGTCATCAGCCGGCGGATTCTGTCGATGGCCAAACAGCTCGACGTCATGCCCGAGGATCTCGAAGGCCTCGAAGCCGCGCTCTCCGACACGTATTTCTGTAACTTCTCACTCTTCCAGTCCATGCCCGACAGCTGGGCCGTCAAGCAGCTATTTCCGCTGATGCCGATCCACCGGCTCACCGAACCGCCCACCCGCGGCGCCGTGCTCGGCGATATCTCCTGCGATTCCGACGGGAAAGTCGATCAGTTCATCGACCGCCGCGACGTCAAGAAGACACTCCCCCTCCACGGCTTCAACGGCGAGCCGTACTATCTCGCTGCCTTCCTTGTCGGCGCTTACCAGGAGATCCTTGGCGACCTCCACAACCTGCTCGGCGACACCCATGCCGTTCACGTGCGCCTGAATGAGCACAACACGCCCGTCCTTGAAGCGGTCATCCGCGGCGATACCGTCAAGGAGGTCCTCCACTATGTCCAGTTTTCCGCCGGGAACCTGCTCGAACAGTTCCGCGTGGACGTGGAGAAGGCCGTCATGGACGGCCGCATCGGCATCGAGGAGTCCGGCCGGCTGCTCAAGTTCTACGAGGAGGGCCTCTACGGCTACACCTACCTCGAAGACATGCACACCAGCTAACAACAAAGAAGGGGCCACCCTCGCGGGCGGCCCCTTCTTTGTGTCCAATCGGCCCAGCCTACTTCTTCTGCGCCGGCTTTCCTTCCAGCTTCTGCATTCGGAAATTGACTGCCGCCGGCATCTCCTTCAACTCGTAGCCCGCCGGCACCTCGAAGAGCGACCGTGGCTGTTCCGCCCGCACCACGTTCACCAGGCGGTAATTCGTCTCGCCAAACCGCGGGTCTACATGCTTCCGCAGCACGTCCACCTGCAACTCCGGCGAGCGCCACGTCTCCGTCACGGTCTGAATCGGGCGGTCGTTGCCTATCTGCCCTTCAGGAATGGTCATCGTCCGCTGCGTTCCTTCACACTCCACCCCTTCAATCATCCGCTTCCCCAGCGATTTCGACTCGACGTTCGCCTTGTCACTGATCATCAGCGCCCCGCCAGCCATCGCCGCCCCGGGTCCCTCGAACACGAAATGGGCCGGTCCCGGCATCAACACGTCGCCCACTGGTGCGTCGCCTCTCCGTTCAATCACCACCCGCCGGTCCACCTCCACCCTCACCTGTTTGTCGATCTCCGTGCGAAATTCGCGCGTGATCCCCTCGCCCACCGCCCCTTTTGTTGTCCAGGCCGCCATCCCCAAACTCGCCTTGGTCGCCGTCTTCGTGTCGTGATGCAGCGTCAGGCTCTCCTTCGTCAACGGATCGAAGATGCTCGAAATCGCCTTCCCCGAGCCTGAACCCTCCGCGACCCAGGGACCAAGCGCCTTCACCGTCGTGTCCGTCCGCGTCCGTCCTTCGCTGTCCCGATAGACCTTCGTCGAGTTCGAGTTCGTGATCCGCGTGCCGTCGGACAGCCTTTGGACCGTCTCCGTCACCGCCTCCGCCATGTACGGAGCCCCCTTCACCGGGTTCGTTTGCGCCGTGAATACCTGCGTCGCTTGCATCGGCCCCGCCCGGTGAATCAATACGTCTTTCACCTCCTGCGCCGGGGCCACAACCGCCGGCGCGAGCGCCAGCACCATCCATGCCTTCATCATCTTCTCTCCTTTTGTCCAAAATTACTGTACAAACCGGATGGCGCGCGTCAGCCCGTCATCCCCGATAATCAAATCCGCTTCCACCGGACCCGCCACGACCACCCCGAACCGCGCTGCCGTCTCCGGCGGCACCTCCATCCGGATCAACTGCCCGTTCTCCACCGGCGGCACGCCCACGTTGAAATACCAGGGGGTTACCGCCCGCATCTCCGGCGCTGGAGCCTCGGGACCGCCGCGCAAGCCCGCCAAACCCACCCCGAAGAGCACCAAAACAGCCGCCGCCACCGCTGCACGCCACCACGGCGCTCGCCGCTCCGCCGCCCTCGCCCGGACCGCCTTCCGCAACGCCGCCGACACCGCCGGCGCCGCTTCCAAACCAGCCGTCCCGGCAGCCAGTTCCCTGATGACCCGCTCCAGATTCGTGTCGTTCATGCTTCCACTCCCTGCCGGCTCAACCGTTTGACTAACAACGACTTCGCCCGGCTTAGCCGCGATCGCACCGTGCCAATCGCCACCCCCAGCACTTCTGCCGTCTCCGCGTAACTCAACTCCTCCATCTCGCAAAACACCACCACCTCCCGGTAATGCGCCGGCAATGCCGCCAGCGCACCCCGCACTCGCTCGACCTGCTCTTCCCGCGCCAACCCGGCCAGCGGATCATCCCCATTCGCCTCCAAATCCTCGCCCAACTCCTCAAAGTCCCGCTCCCCGCGCCGCTGCCGAGCCAGTGCATGCCGCGCCATCCCGTACAGATAGCTCCGCAAGGGCCCCGCCTTCGCGTCATATCCTCGCGCCCCGTGAATCAACCCTAAAAACACTTCCTGCACCACTTCGTCCGCCATCTCCGGCGAGCCGGACATCCGCAATGCATAGCGGTAAACCGGAGGCTGATGCCGTCCATACAACACGTCAAACGCCGCTTCGTCGCCCGCTTGCGTCCGGAGGATCAGCCCTGGTTCATCGATCGCCACCGTGCTCAATCGCCTCGCTGCCTCCACCTCCAATGGACGTTCACCCGCGAAAAGGTTCCGAAAAATCGCCCCAGAAGCTGCTATTCTCGCTTCAAACCCGTCATGAATATCGCTTTCGTCGTCTTCGACGGCATGACCACCCTTGATTTCCTCGGCGCCTTCGATGCATTGACCCGCCTCAAGACGATGGGCTTCCGCGACGACGTCGAGTGGCGGATCTGCGCCCGGACCCCCACTGTCCAGGATGGTGCCGGTCTGATACTACAAGCACAGTATTTTGACCGTCCACTGTCTGATTTCGACCTTCTCCTCGTCCCCGGAGGCTTCGCGACCCGCCACCTTGAGCAGGACGAGGCTTTCCTCGACTGGCTTCGGACCGCCGAATCCGTCCCCCGCATCGCCTCCGTCTGCACCGGGTCCCTCCTTCTCGGCGCCGCCGGATTCCTCCACGGGAGAACCGCCACCACCCATCCTTCCGCTTTCGGCGACCTCGCCCGCTACTGCGCCCGCGTCAGCCACGACCGGATCGTCGAGGATGGCCCTATCACCACCGCCCGGGGTGTCACCTCCTCCATCGACCTCGGACTCCACCTTGTAGGCCAGATTGCCGGTCCCGAGATCAGGGAACGCATCCGCCTTCAGATGGATTACCCGATTCACTGACGAACTGATCCTTCGCTGTAATTCGGTGGTTATTTGACATATTGTTGGAGATGTACAACAATATGTACATGGCAGTCACACAGGACGGCAGGATCTACAACCGCCTCACTGTCCTCCGCGCCGAGCGAGGATTGACCCGCCAGAACCTTGCCGACGCTCTCGGCATCAACTACCAGACTGTCGGCTACCTCGAACGCGGCGACTACAACCCCAGCCTCGACCTCGCGCTCCGCCTCAGCGAGTTCTTCAAACTCCCCATCGAGATGATCTTCTCCCGCAAGCCCTTCCGTCCACTGAGCGAGGAACTCGGGTTCCTGTCCAACTACGGCAAAAATAGTCAGAAAGGAGACGGACAATGAACGAAACGCTCCGCCGGTTCGCCGCCCAGAAGGTCCGCCGCGTTCTGGTCGCCCTCTACTTCCTGTTATTTCTGAATGGGTTAGCCATTCTCTTCTTTGGAGCCGGAGGGACTTCAAAGCAGGCGGAGATGTTTGGTCTCTTCGGCGTCATCGCCGCCGCCATGCTCGGCGGACTTTTCTATTTCGTCTCCTCGCCCGCCGACTTCCGCCCCGCCAACCAACTCGATGAACGCCAGCAGTCCATCCGCTTGAAAGCCATGGCCGATTCGTACCGCATCGTCTGCTTCCTTCTGATCGCAGCGCACCTCGTCTACGGACTCCAGGCCATCTACGGCTACTCTCTGGGACCACGCACCGCGTTCAGCGGCAATTCCCCCTTTATCTTCTTCCCCTTCATCCTGCTGCTGCCCAGTCTGCCCCAGGCTCTCGTCGCCTGGCGTGAACCCGACTTCTCCGAAACGCCAGACCGGGTGTCCCTCCCGTGAGTGCGGACCCGCAATCCCGGGTCGCCGTTGTCCTCATCGACACCCGCAATCCGCTCAACATCGGCGCGGTGGCCCGCGGCATGAGCAACTTTGGTTTCTTTGACTTACGCCTCGTGAACCCGTACGATGCCGCCTTCCGCGAAGCCGTCTCGGCCGTCGGCGCCAGTGAATTACTACAGCAGGCGACGGTCTATCCTGACGTCGCCAGCGCCCTCCACGGATGCACCCTCGTCGCCGGTACGGCCGGCATCGCCCATCGCCAGCCGGAACTCCCCATTCTCCGCCTTGAGCGAGGCGCCCGGCTCATCAAACGTCATTTGTCGTCGTCCAGTGTCGCGATCCTTTTCGGCTCCGAGAAGTTTGGCCTGTCGAACCACGACATCAGCCATTGCCAGATGCTGCTCCGGATCCCAACCCGGCGGGAACACGAGTCGATGAACCTCGCCCAGGCCGTCGCAGTCACCCTCTACGAACTTGTCCGGCAACCCGCCACCGCCCGTCAACTTCCCCAAGCCGCAGAACTCGCCCCGGCACCCACTCTGGAGCGCATTACACTACTCTTGAAGGAAATCATGGCCATCTCCGGCGAATACCAGTTCAACGAACAGAAATCGGCCGAAGAAAAGCTCCGCCAACTGGTCCGCCGCCTCGCTCTCCGCGACGCTGACGCCCCCGTCTGGACCGGCATCCTTCGACAAATCCTATGGAGGCTGAAAAATCCGGGTTAGCGGTGCTATCCTGTTGACATCTATGACCAAGATTGAGGTTCGGTACGCGTTCACCGCCCCGCTGGATGACGCCCTGCTCGAGGCCATCGACCGTGCCCGCGGCACTTACGGCCTATCGATGCTCCGTCTGTCGCCCGCCATGGACGAACTGATCGTCCACTACGACGCCTCGCGCCTCAAATTGCCTGATGTGGATAGCGCTCTCAAGCGCGCCGGACTGCCCATCCTTCGCAAAGAATTGCCGGGCTAGTCCTTAATCTTCTTTCCGGCTTTGCCCAACCCCTCGCCGGTCTTCTCGATCACGGTCCCGGTCCCCCGAACCACGGCCTTGGCACCCTTTCCGATCGCACCGCCGGTCGCTTTCCCAGCCTTCTTGGTGCCATCGACGGTCGCTTTACCGAGGGTTTCAGCGCCGTCCGCCGTGGCCTCGCCCGCTCTGGCGACACCTCTGCCGGTCGCTTTCGCCGCGCCGGTCGTGGCCCTGCCCGCCGCTTTCGTTCCATCCACCGTCGCGTGGCCGACCGTTTCCGCCCCATCGGCCGTGGCCTCGCCCGCTCTCACCACCCCTTTTCCGGTTGCCTTCACCGCGCCGGTGGTCGCTTTACCGGTAGCTTTGGCCGCCTTCTCGGTCGCCGCGGCGCCCTTCACGAGTGGGCCGCCCTCTTTCTTGTCCTGATCGCCGGGCGCGGCGGAAAGTGCGGCCGCGACAAACAGAAGTAAACCGAATTGTTTCACCCTCATACCCCTCATCATGCATCGAGTCCGATCGGATTTCAACTCAAAAACCAGGCTGGTTTGACACCCCCCCTTTCCCCCGCCTATACTGGTGTTTTGCGCCACCCTCAGGTGGCGCCACGCATTATTGCGCCCGGACTCAAAATTGGGCGTCCCCGAAGGAACTGAATCATGCCGAAGAGAACATTTCAGCCCAATAACCACCGCCGCGCGAAGAAACACGGCTTCCGGGCCCGGATGAAGACCAAGAACGGCCGCGCCGTTCTCGCCCGCCGCCGCGCCCGTGGCCGCCACCAGTTGACTGTCAGTGACGAACGGGCCGTTCGTTACGCCAACAGCTAGTCCCGCGCCCGGCGGCGCGCGCGGAGCCTCCGGACCGGTCCACGGTGAAGGCTTTCCCAAGAGCCGCCGGCTGCTGCAGCCGTCCGAATTCCGACAGGTGTACGACCAAGGTTTGCGGATTCCGACCCGCCATTTTGTCGCCTTCTGCTGGGCTGCCCCCGGCCTGGAGGGTCCGAAGGTGGGCTTCACGACGCCCCGCGCCCTGGGTAAAGCTGTGAAAAGAAACCGGATGCGCCGTCGCCTGCGCGAGATCATCCGCCGCCAGCTTTCGCGTCTTGCTCCCGAGTGGCGGATCGTCTGGAACCTTCGCCGTGCCAGCCTGACGGCCACTCCCGCCGACCTCGCCGCCGATGTCGAGCGCATCTTTGAGCGCTGCGGAGCGTCACCGCGATGATCCGGATACTGCTTCTGGCCCTTCTGGACGGCTATAAACGCTTCATTTCTCCTCTTTTGCCCTCCGCTTGCCGCTTTCATCCCACTTGTTCGATCTATATGCGGGACGCCGTGGACCGCTACGGCGCTGCGCGCGGGGTCCTGATGGGCCTCCGCCGGCTTGCCCGCTGCCATCCCTTTCATCCGGGCGGCGTTGATCCCGTCCGATAGGAACACTTCACAAACATGGCCGATAACGATTCCTCGACCAACCCCGCGCCCGTCAAGATCGGGTCAGCCAAACCCGAAATTTCCATGGAGAAGCGCCTCTTGATGGCCTTCGGCCTGATGGGTCTGGTTCTTCTGGGTTCGCAATACCTGTTCCCGCCGCCGGAAGCGCCCAAAACACCCCCGCCCGCCGCTGTCGAGTCCGCCGCGGAGAAGACGCCTGAGGCGACCCCGGACGCCCCCAAGCCCGAACCGGTCCCCGCCGCCGCCACCCCCATCGCTGGTGAGCGGGGCGACGACGCGGAGAGGACCTTTACGATCGAGACGGAAAACTACCGCGTCACGTTCTCGAACCGCGGCGCCACGGTTCGCAGTTGGATTCTGAAGAACTACGACGATAACAACGGCAAGCCGGTGGAGGTGGTGAGCGCCGCTGCCGCACCGACGGCCGGGTGGCCGTTCCAGTATGTCTTCCGTGCCAGCAAACCGGAAACCGACCTGAACAAGGTGTACTTCGCGGCTGAACAGCCCGACCCGCACACGATCATCTTTGAGTATGCCAAGGGCCCGGTTTCGGCCCGCAAAGTCTTCCGTTTCGACGAAAAGATGTACCGTGCCGAGCTGGAATCGGAGGTGATCGACCATGCCCGGACGATTCCACACCTGCTGGCCTGGCGCGGCGGCTTTGGCGATCTGACGGCACACAATGCCGCGGGCACGATGAAGAGCGTCGTTTACGACATCGCCAAGAACAAGTTGATTGAAGAAGATGCCGGCGTCGCGAAGGAAGGGCCTGTCACGTTGAGCGGTTCTTTCAGCTTCGCTGGGCTTCAGGACACGTACTTTGCCGCGGTACTGCTTCCCGAAGCGGGCGAATCTCTGGACTTCCAGACCTGGCAGGACAAGTTCGCCCCGGCCGTCGGCGAGGACGACATTGCACATGTCGGCGCCGCCTGGGGGACTCAGGGGGCGCTCCGCCAGACGCTGTTCGTCGGGCCGAAGGACACCGCGATTCTGCGCGACACCAACCCGAAGCTCCAGCAGTTGATTGACTGGGGCTGGTTCTGGTTCATCGCCAAGCCACTGTTCTCGGTTCTGTTGTGGTTCGACGCCAACTGGACGCACAACTGGGGCTGGGCGATTGTGGTGGTCACGATCATCATTAACATCCTGATGCTGCCGTTGCGCATCAGCAGTCTCCGCTCGGCGCGCAAGATGTCGTCGATTCAACCGCAGATCGCGGCGATCAACGAGAAGTACAAAGGCATCTCGATGAAGGATCCGCGCAAGCAGGAGCAGAACGCCGAATTGATGGCGCTCTACCAGAAGTCGGGTATCAATCCACTTGGCGGGTGCATCCCGCTGCTGCTGCAGATGCCGTTCTTTATCGCCTTTTTCAAGGTGCTGTCGGTGGCGATTGAACTCCGCGGCGCGTCGTGGCTCTGGGTACCCGACCTTTCGCAGCCCGAGCAGAGCTTCATCCGGCTGCTGCCCATCGGCATGCTGATCACTCAGGTCGGCATCCAGAAGATGACGCCCACCCCGAGCGCCGATCCCTCGCAGCAGAAAATCATGATGTTGATGCCCATTATGCTGGGCGTGATGTTCTACGGCGCGTCGAGCGGGCTGGTGTTATACTGGCTCACTGGCAACGTGGTCGGCATTGTGCAGCAATACTTCTTCAACAAAACCCATCCCATCGCCGCACCCGCCCCCGTCCAGACGACCGCGCAGTCCAAAAAGAAGAAGAAGTAAGAGCGGAAGGAACCCCTAGCGGCGGCCACCATGAGCGACCGGAGCAAATACACCATCGATACCGTCGGCGACAAAGTCGAGGAATTTCTCGATATTGTCCTCGACACCATGGACTTCGACGTCACCTACGACCTGCTCGACGGCGACGAAGTCGGAGACTACTTCGAGAAGCCCTCCCTCGTCGTCAAAGTCGAGGAATTTCTCGATAT
>DNFG01000056.1 GCA_003487005.1 Bryobacterales bacterium | reverse complement strand
CTGGACGGCCTGGGGGGCAGCAGGGACGGGGGGATCTGCCCGGAGGCGCCGGGACTGGTCAACAGTAGAGCCGCCAGAACCAAAGTTCCAGTACCGATGGAGAAAAAACCGTGACATTTTCTATAACTTATGTTAGGAAATAGAAAGTAGGGCATGAGCGCTCGCGCCCGTGTCGAGGCAGTGAACAGAGCCGGAAGCAAAGCCCAAGCTAGCATGGGCGCCGGGAAAGGATCAACCATCGCTCTGCGATAGGGACGAACACCGATGAGTACGCGTTGCCGCTATTGTGGGTCTGGCAATTCCGAGCACGCCCTCCGCTGCACGAAGTGCCAGCGCCGGATTTTCCATGGCCGCCCCGTCGCGGGCCCGGAAGTATATCCCGTGATCGAGACCGCCACGGCCCCCGCCTACGATATTCGCCCGCAAAGCATCGAGCGGAGCCCCAGAGCCCGCCTGCAGACCGTGGCGGCCAATCCCGAGGCGGCCCCGGTGGAAGTCCGCCGGCAGAGCCGGCCCGGTCAGCCCGCCCTATTCAGCTATCGGCAGCCGGGAGCCGTGGTCGAGATGGACCCCTGGGCTCCCGTCGTTGCGCCGCCCACGGCCCCCGTTCAGAGAAAGCGATCCAACCGCCGCCGGATCTCCGAAGATCAACGGGCATTCGATTTCGATGCCGCCACGCCGGTCGAACATCTGCCTCCGGTGGCACATTCGAGAAGGCCGCGCATGGTAGTGGCTCCGTTGGGCTTGCGCGCGCTGGCGACCGCCTTCGACGTCGCTGTGGTCATCGCTCTGACGGCGATCTTCATGGTCGCCATTCGCCTCACACTCGGCGCCCTGCCTCCATTCGAACTGAAGGCCTGGCTCTATCTTGCGCCTGCTCCCGTCCTGATCATGTTCGCCTACAAGTTCCTGTTCGCCCTCGGCGGCCGGCTGACGCTGGGCCTGCAGGGGGCACAGCTTGAACTCGTCGGCCTGGACGGCCAGAGGCCCAGACGCACTCTGCGCGTCAAGCGTGTACTCGCCGGCTGTCTGAGCGTCGTCAGCGGCGCCATGGGCTTGTTGTGGGCGATCTGCGACCAGGAAACGCTCACCTGGCACGACCATATTTCCAAAACCTTTTTGACCACCGGCGACACGATCGACTGATCCGCCCGAATTTGCCGCTCCGGTTCGCGATATCCTGACATTTGCGCGCTTCGGCGCGCCGGTATCGCACTATGAGCCTCCATTACGACCCCACTAATCTCTCCGCTGAACTTGTCGGCGCCGCCCACGGCCTCTCGGCCGAGGAGGTTCAAGCGGCCGAACCCGTCGCCGCCGGCGCCCTCGCCGGCTTCCGCCGCAGCTTCGAGGAGGGCCGCTACGGATTCCCCGCGCTTCCGGCCGAAAAGAAGCTGATCCAGGAGATTGCCGCGTTCGCGAAGTCCGTTGCGGGTTCATATGACACGGTCTGCGTGGTCGGCATCGGCGGCAGCGCTCTCGGCGCGTGGGCGCTGGACTGTGGCCTGCGTGGGCCCCACCCGGTTCAGGGCGGGCCTTCCGCCAAGAATCCCCGCCTGGTCATCCTCGATAATGTGGACCCGGTGTTCATCGCCAACGCGTTGAAGTCGATGAATGCGAAGAAGACACTGGTCGTGCCCATCGCCAAGTCCGGATCAACCGCCGAGACCATGGCCACGTTCCTCGTCGTCCATGCCTGGCTCAAGGAGGCTCTCGGCGCTAAAAAGGCGCTCAAACACCTGGTCATCGTCACCAGCGAAGCGCGGGGCGACCTGAAGAAGTTCGCCGTCGAGAATAAACTCCCCACTTTTCACATTCCGGAGAATGTCGGCGGGCGATTCAGCGTCCTCTCCGCCGTCGGACTCGTGCCCGCCGCGCTGATCGGCATCGACATCCGCAAACTCTGTCAGGGCGCCGCCGCCATGACCGCCCAGTGCTGGAGCGAGGACTTGAATGAAAACATCGCCCTTCGCTCCGCTCTGCACCACTATCTGATCTGGACCAAGCGCAAGAAGTCGATCCAGGTGGTGTTTCCGTACGCGAACCACCTCTGGGGCGTTGCGTTCTGGTTCCGCCAGCTTTGGGCCGAATCGCTCGGCAAAGCCAAGAACCGGAAGGGCAAGAAGGTGAACGTGGGACAGACGCCCGTCGCCGCGCTCGGAACCACCGACCAGCACTCCCAGGTTCAGCTCTACATGGAAGGCCCGAACGACAAGGTTTTCACCTTCCTCGCCGCCGGAAAATGGGCCGAAACCGGCATAATCGGCAAGGAAAAGACCGGCTACGACAGTTTTGACTATCTCGCCGGCCACTCTCTGGCCAGCCTGATCGACGCCGAGCGCCTCGCTACCGCCGCCGCCCTGACCGCCAACGCCCGGCCCAATTGTACACTAACCGTGGACAAAGTGGACGAAACCCACCTCGGCGCGCTGCTGCAGTTTTTCGAGTTCCAGACGGCGTTTGTGGGGGAAATGCTCGATATCGACGCCTTCGACCAGGAAGGCGTCGAACTCGGCAAGCGCTTCACTTTCGGGCTGATGGGCCGCGCCGGCTACGAGCAGTTCCTTGAAGAATTCAAGGCTTACGAGGCCAAACGGGCCACGGTGAAGCTCTAGAAGGCGGGTCTACTTCACCTGATCAAGCTGGATGTCGATGGTCAGGGTGACTTCGTCGCCCACCGTCACGCCACCCGCCTCGATCGCGCGGTTCCAGGTCATTCCAAAGTCTTTGCGGTTGATGACCGTTGTGGCCACGGCGCCCATTTTCAAACCCCGGCCGGTGTTGATGGGAGCCGTCGGGCCTTCCAGTTCGAATGTCACTTCCTTTGTCGTGCCCCGAATCGTCAGGTCCCCGGTCATCTTCATCTTGCCGGGCGATACCACGCTGAACGACTTGGACTTGAACGTCATCTGCGGGTGATTCTCCACGTCGAAGAAGTCGGCGCTGCGCAGATGCTTGTCCCTCCGTTCGTTGCGTGTGTCGATCGTGTTGACGTCGACCGTCGCCTCCACCTTCGTGGCCGCCGGATTGGCCGCATCGTACACGGCGGTACCCGCCAGCGTGCCAAAATGGCCGCGAACAGTGGAAACCATCATGTGCTTGACGCTGAATTGCGCCGCCGAATGGCTCGTGTCGATCTTCCAGTTGGTGGGCTCGGCCTGCAGGGAGGCCGCCGCCAGGGCGAAAATGAGAAATAGTTGACGTGTCATTGAATCACCTCGTGCTTCTTGGGATGATTGACTCCCGAGGATGGATTCGGCGAAGTTTCGACCTCCGGGGTTACGCTGGAGAAGATCCATGCCGCGAATTCGACTCACGCTGACCGGGGCAGTGCAGGGAACCGGATTCCGGCCCTTCGTTCACCGCCTGGCAGGCGAATTGGGCCTCTCGGGCTGGGTTCGCAATACCGCCGCCGGAGTCGTGATCGAGGTCGAGGGCGCCTCGGCGGAAGAATTCCGCCTCCGGCTTTGCGCCGAATGTCCACCTGCCGCCTGGATCGCCCAACTGGAAGCCACGCAACTGCCGCCCGCACGCCTTTCCGGCTTCAAAATTCTCGAAAGCGAGGATGAAGACCAGCCCGTCGCGGCCATTTTGCCTGATCTGGCGACGTGTCCGGAGTGCCTGGCGGAGATCCGGGACCCGGACGCCCGGCGTTTTCGCTATCCCTTCACCAACTGCACCCGTTGCGGGCCTCGCTTTACTATCGTCGAATCAATCCCTTACGATCGCCCGCACACGACCATGCAGGGCTTTGCGCTCTGTGGGGACTGCGCCGCCGAGTATCGGGATCCGGCCGACCGGCGTTTTCATGCCCAGCCGATCGCGTGTCCGGTCTGTGGCCCCCGGCTTTCAGAACGGTTAGAATGTGCCTCCGAAGCGCTAAAAAGTGGTCAAATCGTCGCTTTGAAGGGCATTGGGGGCTACCAATTGCTCGTGGACGCCCGCAACGAGTCCGCCGTAGCCCGCCTGCGCGAGCGGAAGTCCCGGGAAGCGAAACCGTTCGCGGTGCTGGCACCGGATCTGGAGGCTGTCCGGGCGGTGGCGGAAGTCAATGGCGAGGAGGCCGGGTTGCTCGAATCGGCCGCCGCGCCGATTGTGCTGTTGCGGGCGCGCCCGGATTCGGGGTTGGCCGCCTCGGTGAGCCAGGGTTCCCCGTGGGTGGGCGTGATGCTGCCCTGCTCGCCTCTCCATCATCTGTTGCTGGACCAGTTTCCCCATCCGGTGGTGGCGACCAGCGGAAACCGGGTGGGGGAGCCGATTTGCATCACAAAAGGCGAAGCAGAAGCGCGTTTAAGGGGGATTGCGGACGTCTTTTTGCATCACGACAGGCCGATTGCGCGCCCGTGCGACGATTCAGTGGCCCGGGCGAGGCCGGGCGGGGTGTCGTTGTTGCGCCGGGCGCGGGGCTACGCGCCGCTGCCGGTCTGGATCGGCGGTAACGGGTTGAATTCGTGTGTGTTAGCCGTGGGCGGGCATCTGAAAAACACAGTGGCGCTGCATCTGGGCCGGCAGGTGGTGCTGAGCCAGCACATCGGCGATCTGGACACCCCGGAAGCCCGGGACGCGTTCGTGGCGGCGGTGGAGGATCTGGAAAGGCTGTACCGCCGGCGGCCTGAAGTGATCGCGTGCGACCTGCATCCTGATTATTTTTCAACGGTTTGGGCCGGAGAGCAGGGGGTGCTGGTCCGCCCGGTGCAGCACCATCATGCCCACGTGGCGGCCTGCGCGGCGGAAAACGGGCTGGAGGAGCCGTATCTGGGGGTGGCCTGGGATGGAACGGGCCTGGGGACAGACGGTTCGATCTGGGGCGGGGAATTCTTCCTGGTCGAAAGGGGGCGATTCACTCGAATTGGTCATCTTCGTCCTTTCTTTCTCCCCGGTGGTGATGCTGCGATGAGGGAGGGCGAACGGCCGGCAGCGGGGTTGCTGCATGAACTGGGGGAGACGACGCGATTCACTCCGCTGCTGAAAACGGGTTTTCAAAGCGTCAAAACGACGAGTTTAGGGCGTCTGTTTGACGCATTTGCGTACATTGGCGGCATTGCACCGCGCAATCGCTACGAAGGCGAGGCCGGTTTGCGGATGGAGGCGGCGGCGCTGGCCGAGTCCGATGATAGCCCTTACGAACTTCCCGTGCGCGACTGGATTGCCGACTGGGCGCCAATGCTGGAGGAGTTTCGCCGGGCGCCGTCGCCGCGGCGGTTTCACGCGACGCTGGCAGGCTGGATCGCCAGAATGGCGCGGCGAGCAGGAGTCCGGACGGTGGCGCTGAGCGGCGGGTGTTTTCAGAATGATCTGCTGACGCGGATGGCGGTGGCGGCGCTGGAGGAGGCGGGGTGCCGGGCGGCACTGCATCAGCGGGTACCGGCGAATGACGGGGGCCTGGCGCTGGGGCAGGCGGTGCTGGCGGCGGATGAACGCTACGCGCCGGAGTAGGAACCACCGGCGGCGGGTTCGAGGATGGCGGACATGGAGCCTTTGCACTTGGGCATGCGCCAGTCGGGGCCATAGCCGTGGATCTGGTCGCGGGCGAATTCGGCGGCCGGGCGGTCGCAGGTCATGACGATGGTCCGTTTGTGGGTGTCCACCTCGACGGCGTGACGGTAGGCGTCTTCGACGCTCTTGAAGAAGAGGCGGACGAGCATTTCGATGACGTAATCGTAGGTGTGGTCATCGTCATCGAGCAGGACGACATTCCACAGCGGGGTCAGGTCTTCGAGTTCGCTCGACTCCACGGAAGGAGTGGGCGCGGCAATTGGCATGGGCGGTCCGTCTTCTAGTCTCTCACGGCGGCGAGCATGGCGCGGACGGCGCGTTTTGAGCTGACGAGGGCGCCTTCCATCCAACTGACGGAGGACCAGAGGTGGGCGCCGGCGAAGAAGACGCGGCCCTCGGGTTGGGGGAGGAGTTCGTGTAGGCGGGTGACCTGGCCGGGCAAGAATTGGGCGAAGGCGCCGCGCTGCCAAGGTTGGTGCTGCCAGGACCAGTGGGCGGAGGCTTCGACGTGGGGGCGGATGCCGGGGAAGGCGGCTTCGGCGTCGGCGAGGGTCCGGCGGACGCGCTCGTCGTGGGGGAGGGCGTCGAGTTCGTGGGCCTCACGGTCCCAAGTGTAGCTGTGGAGGATGCCGCGCTGGGTGGGGTTGACGCCGGCGGCGGGCCAGAAGCGCTGGCTGGGGCGGTCCATGATGGCGGCGCCGCTGAGGTTCTGGTCGAGCCAGAAGCGGCGGCGGGTCTGGAGGTACATCCGCGAGACGGGCATGTAGGGGATTTGAGCGATCAGGTCGCGGCGCTCCGGGGCGAGGGCGGGGGTGAAATCGACTTCACGGAGGAGGGGCAGGGGGAGGGTGCAGAGGAGGGCGGCGCCGCGGAGGGTTTCGAGGGCGCCGTGGCGTTCCACGGTAATTTCGACGCCCGAAGCATCCTGGCGGACGGCGCGGAGCGGAGTTCCGTAGAGGATGCGGCCATCGAGGCGCTGGGCGAAAGCGGCGGGGAGGCGGTCGTTGCCGCCAAGGATGCGGACAAAACCGGTGGAGGGGAGCAGGTCAAGCTCTTCAAGCAGGCCCCAAAGGGCGGAGGCGCGGTCGAGGCGGTAGCCGAGGGCAAGGAGGCGGCGGGCGCCGGGGGAGAGGCCGAGGCGGGCCCAGAATTCGGGCTGGGTGAGGGCGTCGAGTTCGCGAAGGGCCGGGGGCGGCCAGGGGCCATTGCGGTCGGCAGTGGCGAATTTGGCGAGAAAGGGGTGGATTTTGTGCTCGTAGATCTCGTCGAGAGTCTGATTTTGCTCGGTGGGGGGGAGATCGAGGGGCCAGCGGGGGCGTTCGCCGGGCCGTTCGACAATGCGGTGGCCATCGAGGAGGTAGACGGTGCCGAGTCCGGATGGCAAAAAAGGCTCGGTTTCGAGGCCGAATTCGCGGATGAAGTGGTGGACGGTTTCGTGATGGGAGGCGACCCGGACGGCTCCTGCTTCGGCATACAGGCCCTGGGCGAAAGGTTCGCGAAGGGTGCGGACCCGGCCGCCGGCGCGGGCGGAGGCTTCGATGATGAGAGGGTCGAAACCGGCGCGGGCGAGTTCCCAGGCGGCGGAGAGGCCGGCGAGTCCGGCGCCGGCGATAGATCGGAAGAGCGTCGGGGAGGGAAAGGGGGTAGATCT
>DNFG01000088.1:3400-3601 GCA_003487005.1 Bryobacterales bacterium | reverse complement strand
GCGAATCCCCGCGTACATCGCGGAGTACCGGAAGCCGGCAGGCAGTTTGTTCATCCCAATCTCTCTCCAGGTTCCAGCCGGAAGCCATTCAGGAAGTCCGCCGCGCTCACGCGCTTGCGCCCCTCCACCTGCACCTCCAGCAATTCCAGCACTGCCCCGCCCCCGCACACGGCCATCAACCGCCGCCCTTCGCTGAACAAC
>DNFG01000088.1:2815-3092 GCA_003487005.1 Bryobacterales bacterium | reverse complement strand
CCCCCGGCTCCGCCGGACTCTCCACGTCCGTCCGCCGGCACCGCCACACCTGCATCCGCTGCCCCCGGAACAGCGTCCACGCCCCCGGCCACGGCAGGAATCCTCGCGCCCGGTTGTGGATCTCCGCCGCCCCCGCCGTCCAGTCCACCAGCCCGTCCTCGCGCTTCAGAATCGGCGCCAGCGTCGCTTCCGCGTCATTTTGTGGGACCCGCGCCACCGTCCCCGCCGCCAGCCCGACGAGCGTCTCCACCAGCAACCCCGCCCCCAGCGCCGCCAG
>DNFG01000088.1:0-2598 GCA_003487005.1 Bryobacterales bacterium | reverse complement strand
AAAGCAGACGAAGAGGATGCCGCAGTAGATCGCGATCTGCGCCATCAGCGGCGGAGAGCCGCCCAGCAGCAGCCACAACCCCGCCCCCAGCGCCGCCAGCCTCGGCCCCAGTTCCACCGCCGTCTCCTCCGGGCCAATCTCCGTCTCCGCCTTCAGCAGCATGTCGCCGGTGTCGAGCCCCGCGTTGATCATCATCGTCGTGACGCCCGTCCGCGTCTCGCCCCGCGCGATCGCCCACTGAATCGGCGCCGCCCCGCGATACCGCGGCAGCAGCGAAGCATGCACGTTAACGATCCCCAGCCTCGGCAGGTCGATAATCACCTGCGGAATGATCTGCCCGTAGCCCACCACCACCATCGCGTCCGCCGCCAGTCCCCCAAGCTCGGCCACCACCTCCGGCGCCCGCACCTTCACCGGTTGCCGCACGTCCAGCCCCAGCCGCAATGCCGCTTCCTTCACCGGCGGCGCCGACAGCGCGTGCCCCCGCCCCTTCGGCCGGTCCGGCTGTGTGTAAACCGCCGCCACCTCGTGCCCAGCCGCCACGCACGCCTCCAGCGACGCCACCGCGAATTCCGGCGTCCCCAGAAACACGAGCCGCAGCCCCATCGCCCCTACTCCCACTCGCCCGCTTTTTGCAGCTTCCGGATCTTGCGCCGGATCAGATCCCGCTTCAGCGGACTCAGATGGCTCAAAAACAAAATCCCGTTCAAATGATCCAGCTCGTGCTGCACCGCCCGCGCCAGCAGTTCCTCGCCTTCCGTCTCGAAAAACTCGCCGTCCACGTTCTGCGCCCGCACCCGCACATGCATCGCCCGCGCCACGTCCTCCCGGAATCCCGGAATCGACAGGCACCCCTCCTCGCCCACCTGCTTGCCCCGCTTCTCCAGAATCTCCGGATTGATCAGCACCAGTTTCGCGTCCGGATTCTCGCCCGCCGACGGATCGATCACCGTCAACCGCTGCGCCAGCCCCACCTGCGGCGCCGCCAAACCCACGCCCTTGTGCGCGTACATGGTCTCGAACATGTCGTCCACAAGCCGCTTCAGCTCTTCCGTCCCAAACTCCGCCACCGGCGCACAATTCGTCTCGAGCACCGGATCCCCGTACTTCCTGATCCGCATCGTCATAACTTCTTCAGAACTCTCTCACTTGTTGGATGTACCCGTCGTAATTTCGACGCGTCTCCGTTAAC
Organism: Bryobacterales bacterium; assembly: GCA_003487005.1. Lineage (GTDB taxonomy): Bacteria > Acidobacteriota > Terriglobia > Bryobacterales > Bryobacteraceae > PNKE01. The sequence continues at coordinate 1,406 of DNFG01000088.1, read as the reverse complement.
GAATCCCCGCCAAACTTCTCCAGCATCGCTCCGGCCAGCACAATCGCCACCATCGCTTCGCCAATCCCCCCCGCCGCCGGCGCCACGCACACATCCGACCGCTCGTACGCTGCCGCCGCCTCTTCCTTCGTCACCATGTCCACAGACATCAACGGCCGCCGCAGCGTCGAAATCGGCTTCAGCAACCCCCGCACGATCAACTCCTGCCCGTTCGTGATCCCCCCCTCCAAACCGCCCGCCTTGTTCGCCCCCCGCGTGAACCGCTGCCCTTCCCGGTCGTAGTGAATCGTGTCCTGCACCTTCGACCCGAACGAACACGCCGCTTCGTCCGCCTCCCCGATCTCCACGCCCTTCACCGCCTGCATCGACAAAATCGCCTGCGCCAGACGCCCGTCCAACCGCGTGTCCCACGCAATGTGCGACCCCAGTCCCACCGGCAAACCCTTCGCCCGCACTTCGAAGACCCCGCCCACCGTGTCCCCGGTCCGGTACGCCTCGTCCACCACTTCCTTCATCCGCGCTTCCGCCTCCGCGTCCACGCAGCCCAGCAGGACTTCATCCCGCAAACTCAATTCGAAGATCTCTTCCCACTCCACCGCCCGCTCCAGCCTCGCCGAGCCCACCTGCACCACGTGGCTCAGCACCGCGATCCCAAATTCGGCCAGAAACTGCTTTGCCAGCGCGCCCACCGCCACCCGCGCCGTCGTCTCCCGCGCACTCGCCCGCTCCAGCACATACCGCGCGTCCGCGAACGAATACTTGATCGCCCCCGCCAGGTCCGCGTGCCCCGGCCGCGGCCGCGTCAGCTTCTTCTTCTTCTCTTCGCTGTCCGCCGCCGATTCCACCGGCAGAACCTCCGTCCAGTTCTGCCAGTCCCGGTTCCGGATGATCATCGCCACCGGCGACCCGATCGTCTGCGAATGACGAACCCCCGACACGATCTCCACCGTGTCGGTCTCGATCTTCATGCGCCCGCCCCGGCCAAACCCCTGCTGGCGGCGCCACAACTCCCGGTTTATCCCGGCCAAAGTCACCGGAACGCCCGCCGGCAGACCCGTCAGGGTCGCCACCAGACACTCGCCGTGCGACTCGCCAGCGGTCTCGAAACGAATCATAATAGGAAACTTACAGAATAACCGACCCGCCCCTCCCCCATCAACTTTGCACCCGCTTCCTCTTTCCCCTCCGACGCGTCCATAATAAAGAGAAGCACTCCGTGACCGAAGCCAGCCCCCTCCTCGATCTCATCCGCCAGGCACGACGCCGCCTGCTCCTCCAGCATGTCCTCGAACATGCCGCCTGGGGCGCCGCCGCCGGCCTCGCCGGTCTCCTCCTGCTCCTCCTCACCGGCACCGGCATCCTCCACTGGGCCTGGCTTCCCGTCCTCGCCGTCGCCGCCGCCGCCC
>DNFG01000413.1 GCA_003487005.1 Bryobacterales bacterium | reverse complement strand
ATCCTCCCAACCCACTGATTCTGAATGCACTTGGACTCACAGACCATTAACGCGGCACTCTGTTTTACACCCCCCCAATGCCCCGACTCCCACGCCCTGCCCCCTGCCCTCGTCAAGTCATTCATAAAGAACCACTTCCCTCTCGACGCCGCCGCCTCCATCCCCCACACCGCCCCATCAACCCATTTACATTCAGCAACATACAACCCCGCCGAAGACCACCCTCCACCGGACTCCTCTGTCCCCCCACAACCAACTCACCCGCCGGGCGCACCCGGACCACCAGCATCCCGCCGCACGGCCGCCTGACTCACTCACAACAAGCGAATTGCGAACCGCCAATCCGCCCCGCCCATGAGAACTTATGCGTTCACACAATCTCAGAATATTTCATCCCCATGGAATCAACCACTTGCGGGAAACCCACGCCGATTCCCACCAAATCGCCTGCCAAACTGTGAAGCAGGAGTACAACAATGAGCGGCAAATCCAATCCCGGTTTCAAAACCATCCACACCCCCACCAGCCCGAATTCCGTTCGCCCGTCCCACTCCACCCCCATGACCGCATTCACCGAGGAGGAAACGTCCGCATCAACAATTACACCTCAAATCACTCCCACCATTCCTCGCAACTCGCTGAAACGAAACACCGGAATATCGGAACGAACCCCGGAACGGACCCCATACGGACGCCGGGCGAACCGCCAGCGGACCCCGAGCGAACCCCGAGCGAACGCCATTCTGACCCCATTCGGACTGTCTGTCGCCCCCATTCGGACCTCCGGTCTCCGGTACCTGGAAATGCCCCTCGCGCCTGCCTTGTGTAGTCTGGAATGGATGAAACCGCTCCTGTTCATGGGCTTCTGCGCCCTCGTCTGCGCCGCCGCACCGCCGATCGAAACCCGGGGCGACGCCGCCTGGCCCACCGCCAACCACCTCCGCCTCACCGTCGATTCCACCGCCCGGCCCGGCGCGCCGGTCTGGATCGATGCCGTACTCCCCCCCGCCTTCAACCCCGATTCCGTCCGCGTCCTGCCTGCCGGCGGCGGCCAGGGCCACTCGGCCAAAGTGGAGTGGCGGCGTCCGAACGCCCGAATTTCGTGGATCTCCTCCGGCGCGCCCCGCTATCACGTCTATTTCGACGAAGGCCTTCGCGGCGAAACCAAACGCCTCGCGCCCCCCGCCATGACCGGCGCCGGCGATCGCGTCACCTTCGGCCGAGCGAATGTCCGCGGCCCTCTCGCCGTCGGCCTCTGGGGCTACCCCGCGCCTGTCGACATCGATGATGACGGCCGCATGGACCTCATCGTCAGTTGCGCCGACCGCCCCTTCAACGGCACTTACCTGTTTCGCAACATCGGGTCCAACGAAACGCCCCTCTTTGACCAGGCCGAATGGCTCGGCCGCGGCCACAAAGAAATGCTCTCCGCCGATTTCAATGGCGATGGCGCCCTCGATCTTGTCGTCAGCGGCGGCTATTACAGCGACGTGAAGCGCCATCGCATGGATCAATTCGTCCCCGTCAAACTCCTCCGCAGCTACCACGTCGGCCGCGACGACATGTGGCGCCCCGTCGATTGGGATGGCGACGGCCGCATCGACCTGCTCACCGGTGTCAGCGACTGGCGCGATTACGGCTGGGACGACGCCTACAACGATCAAGGCGAATGGATTCGCGGGCCCCTCCACGGCTATGTCTGGTTCCACCGGAACAAGGGCACCAATGACCAGCCTGACTATGAAGCCCCGGTCCAACTCCGCGCGGGCGGCAAAATCCTCGATCAATATGGCAGTCCCGCCCCCAGTCCCGTCGATTGGTTCGGCGCCGGCCGCCTCGATCTGATCCTCGGCAATTTCGTCGATCGCGTCTTCATCGCCCGCAACCGCAATGGCGTCCTCGACGCCCCCGTCCCCCTCCTCGCGGGCGGCAATCCGATCGTGATGGACCTCTGCATGATTCAGCCCCGGTTGATTCACATGCACAAGGACGGCCGCCCGTCGCTCATCGTTGCCGAGGAGGACGGCACCGTCTCTTACTTCGAGAACGAAGCCCCCAAAGGCAACGAACCGCGGCTCAAACCCGGCTATCAACTGCAGCAGATCGACCCCTACCTGAAGACCGGCGCCCTCTCGCGCCCTGTCGCCGTGGACTGGAACGGCAACGGCCTGCTTGACATCATCGCCGGCAACTCCGCGGGCTACATCCACTGGTTCGAGAACGTGGGCACGCGCAACATCCCCGCCTTCGAAGATCGCGGCTACCTCCAGGCGGGCGGCCAGGTGATTCGCCGCATCGCCGGGCCCAACCGCTCCGTCCAGGGACCCGCCGAGGAAAAATGGGGCTATGCCAATCCCTGGGTCGCCGATTGGGATCTCGACGGCAGACTTGATCTGATCGTGAACGACATCTGGGGTGCTCCGGTCTGGTACCGCAATATTGGCACTCGCGAGAAACCCGTCCTGGCGCCCGCCGCGAACATCGAGGTGGAATGGCCCGGAAAAGCGCCGAAACCCGATTGGGTCTGGTGGGAACCCGAAGGCAAACAGTTGGTCACGCAATGGCGGACGACCCCGCGCGTCATCGACTGGGACGGCGACGGCCTGCCGGATCTCGTCATGCTGAACCACCAGGGCTACCTCTCCCTCTACCGCCGCCAACGCGTCAACGGCGTCCTCAAATTGATGCCCCCGGAACGGATCTTCGTCAACGCCGGCGGGCGCTATCTGAACCTCGCCAACGGACGCGCGGGCAGCAGCGGCCGTCGCAAGATCGACTTCGCCGACTGGGACGGCGACGGCGACCTCGACCTGATCTGCGAATCCAATGAAGGTCCCACCTGGTATGAAAACATCGGGACCCAGGCCCGGCCCGTCATGCAACTCCGAGGCCCGATTCTTAAGACCAGACTCGCCGGTCACAATCCCACGCCCATCGCCGCCGACTTCAACGGCGATGGCCGCCTCGATTTGCTCGTCGGCGCCGAGGACGGCTTCTTCTACTACTTCGATCACTTCTATATCCAGGCCCAGAAGGAGGCAAATCCATGAAGACCACCCGCCGGCGCCTCCTCCAGTCCGCCGCCGCCTTTGCTGCCGCCCCAGCCCTCCATCTGGGCGGAGCCCAACCCACCGCCAACCGTCCTCCCAACATCCTCTTTCTCTACACCGACGACCAGGCCTGCTGGGGCGCCAACGCCTATGGCTTCCCGGAACCCCATACGCCCAACATGGATCGCATCGCGGCCGGCGGGGCGCTGTTCGAGAACGCCTTTGTCACCACACCGGTCTGCTCGCCCTCCCGGGCTTCCCTATTTACCAGCCAACCCAGTTTCCGGACCGGCATCCGCGACTTCCTTGACTATCGCCGTGAACCCGAACTCGGCCTTTCGGAGCAATTTCCCACCTGGCCGCTTCTGCTGCAGCAGAGCGGCTATCGCACTGGCCTGTTCGGCAAATGGCATCTCGGCACCCGCGCGGAACACCACCCCACCCGCCGCGGTTTCCACGAATTCATGGGCTTTCTCGAGGGCGGCAACAACCCGATGGACCCCTTCCTCGAGATCGAGGGGAAGACCAGCCAGATCAAAGGGCCCCTGCCGGACCTGCTGACGGACGCCGCCCTCGGCTTCATCAAGCGTCACCGGACGCAACCGTTTCTGGCCAGCGTCCATTTCCGGGCTCCGCACTCCCCTTACGGCCCCGTGCCCGCTGCCGATACCGCCGCGGTCGCGGACCGCCAACTCGCACCGCCCAACGTCGCGGGCCTCGACGTCGGGGATGTGCTGAAGCGCCGCCTCGGCCACTATGCCAGCATCGCTTCGGTGGACCGCAACGTCGGCAGGATGCTGGACGCCCTCGATTCCTGGGGACTTGCGAGCAATACCCTGGTCATCTGCACCAGCGACAACGGCTACATGATCGGCCACCACGGCGCGCTGGGCAAGGGCAACGCCACCTCGATGTTGCCTGCCCGGAACCGCCTCCCCAACATGTTCGAGGACTCGGTCCGCGTGCCGATGTACCTTCGCTGGCCCGGACGCGTCCGCCCCGGCACGAGGATTCGCGAGATGGTCACCAACCTCGACTACTTCCCTTCCCTGCTCCGGATCGCCGGCGCCGCGGGCGCGATCCCCGACGGTTTCCAGCCTTGCGGGCGCGACTTCACCCCGCTGCTGCTGGGCGAAAAGACAGCCTGGCGCAGCACCATCTTCGGCGATTACGACATGTACCACTATTTCGAGGATTCGATGCGCATGATCCGCACCGAGCGCTGGAAACTGGTCACCCATTCTCATATCGACGTCGCCCATGAACTCTACGACCTCCAGCACGACCCCGGCGAAACGCGCAACTTGATTGGATCTTTCGCCCACAGCGAGGTAAAAATCGACCTCCGGCGCAGGCTCTACGCCTGGCAGACCTGGATGGGCGATCCACGGCGCCGGGCGCCCTGGGAAGAGATGTAGCGCGGGTTCTGGACTTTCAGATCCGCAAGGCGTATGTTTGAGCGCGGGAGGCCCATCATGGCGAATTCCGATCAGCTCAAACGCAGAACATTCCTCACCGCCGGTTCCGCCGCGGGGTTGATGCTGCCGGCGCTTGCGGACACGCGCGACCGCGCTGAATGGCCGCAACTGCGCCCGTCCACCATCCACGTCCTCTATATCGGCCGGTCCGGCGCCACTACCAATGCCGCCGGGAAGACGGTCCAGTACCTGACCTGGGGGCAGGACGAGATCACGAAGATGAACGAGCATCTCGCCGGCCTCGCGAAGCGACTGGGCGATGTCCGATTCGTGGGCGGCGAGACGATTCCACCCGCGGACGCAGGGCAGGTGGCCTCGCGCGCCGCGGGAGCGGATGGACTGCTGCTGGTCTGGCTTTCGGGCCATGGCGGCGATTATGCAACGCTGGAAAAGCTCAATTTCGGTCTGGACAAGCCCGCGGTGTCCTTCTTTCAGCCCTTCAGCGGCCATGGCTGGATGTGGCACCAGCAGTGGAAGGAGCGCAAAGTTCTGCTGCTGTCCACGACCGACCGGGGTGAACTGGACGAAGCGGTGAGCCTGCTGCGGGTGCCCGCGCTGATGAAACAGACGCGGATTCTGGCGATCGACGGACCGCGCGGGACCGCGGCGGCCTGTTCACCGGGACTGGTGAAGTCCAAACTGGGGGCGGATCTCGTCACGATCAAAAACCAGCAGGTGCTTGAGATCGCGGGCTCGATTGACCGCAAAGCGGCGGAGGAGGAGGCGGAGAACTATTGGATCAAGCCCGCCATCGGGATCCTCGAGCCGACCCGGGAGGAGATCATCGATTCGGCGCGCTACTACCTGGCCGTGAAACGGCTGATGGTGGAGGAGAAGGCGCAAGGGGTGTGCAGCACGGCCTGCATGGGGACACCGCGCGGGTGCCTGACGTTCAGCAAGCTGAATGATCTGGGCCTGGTGGGCGCGTGCGAGGGGGATATCGATTCGACGCTGACGATGCTGCTCTTCGCCCACGCCTTCCGCGCTCCGGGCTTCATCAGCGATCCGGTGGTGGACGAATCCAGGAATGCGCTGGTGCACTTCCATTGCACGTCGTTCACGCGCCGCGCGGACGGTACCCGGATGCCGTATTTGATCCGCAATCAAACCGACAGTGGCGGGGGCGTGGCGCTGCAGGTGCACTGGCAGACAGGCGAACCGGTGACGATGGCGAAACTGGTGAACCTGGACACGATGCTGGCGGTCCCTGGCAAGATCACCGAGACGGGCAACAGCCCGCTGGCCTGCCGGACGCAGTTCACGCAGTCGGTGCGCGATGCGCGGCACCTGTTCCTCAACTGGGGTGCTGGGGCGATCGTGCCGCCGGGCAAGCCGGGCGACCTGGCGCAATATGCGGGGGCGATGCCGATGCTGCACCGGGCGGTGTTTTACGGCGATCACCTGCGCGGGGTCAAGCGGCTCGGCTCGATCATGGGCTACCGGACGATCGAAGAGGACGTCCCGGCCAGCTGATCCGAACGCGCCAGGGGCATTGTGGCCTGGGACGGTTATTCCCGGCGCTGGCGCTGTTTCAGATGGAGAAGGATGGAAGTTTCGGCGCGGAGCAGGTCCTGCTCGACTTCGGTTCCCGGACGGGCGGGCCGCTGCCGCCGCGGGGACGGGGCCTCGGGAAGGAGAGGCCGCAGCGCGCGCTGAATATCGGGCGGCAGGACACTCTCGAGGTATTCGAGGGCAGTACCGCGGAGGTGGGGATCGGCGGCGTGAAGGCCATGGTAAGCGACGCGCAACGGATGGGGCGGGAGGATCAGGGAAAGCAGGGTGAAGACATATTCGAGGCTCAGGCAGCCGGCGCCTTCGAGCGGACGGAGGATGGAGGCAGGAAGCTCGTCGCCGGAGGCGGGATCGACAATCCGTGAACCGGCCCAGGCGGTGGCGCCTCTGCTGGTCTCGCGAAGAATCGCGGCGTGGATGCGGTGGTTGGGAAGAGCGAGCGGGCCGTGGGC
>DNFG01000459.1:8427-8809 GCA_003487005.1 Bryobacterales bacterium | reverse complement strand
GTGTAGTAGTCGGTGTGGCAGATGCCGGTGGCCTTGATCTCGACCAGCACCTCGCCCAGCGCCTCGGCCCCCGCGCCTTCCGCGTCGAACTCTCGGCCGAAGCCCGGGAACTCCTCCTCAACGCCGGCACCAGTACCCGCTATGGCGCCCGTGAACTTAAGCGCGCCATCCACCGCCACGTTATTCAGCGCATCGCCGCCCTTGTCGTCGAAGGACTCGCCCACCCCGGCGGCGTCGTCCGTGTCGAAAAGGCACGTGGCCGCGACGAAGTCATCCTCCGGCCCCGCCGCCGCGAGGCCGCCTAGTGGTGACTCGAAAACCGGCGCAGCCGCAGCGCCTCGTAGACCCCGATGAACAGATTCAGTACGCCCAGACCCGTAAT
>DNFG01000459.1:0-8050 GCA_003487005.1 Bryobacterales bacterium | reverse complement strand
AATTCAGCCCCCAGCTCTCGGTCCACGGGTAAACGATCAGGAAGATCCCCACCTCGAGGCACAGAATCGCAAACAGGACCGAGGCCGCCCGTGCACTCCACCCGCTGGCCTCCCGCTCCGGTGGCTGAAATGGCTCCTGGCCGGACTGACCCGGCGAAGGCAGCGTCATCACGCCTGCACCACCGCCAATCGGCCCTGCAACCGTTCGCGCACCGGCGCAAACGACCTCCGGTGCAGCGGCGATGGCCCCAGCCGGTCCAGCGCCTCCAGATGCTCCGCGGTCCCGTAGCCCTTGTGCCGAGCCAGTCCATAGCCCGGATACTGGCCGTCCAGTTCGACTAACCGGGCATCCCGTGCGGTCTTGGCCAGAATCGAAGCCGCCCCGATCGCCTCTACCCGTGCATCACCCTTGATCAAGGCCTCCTGCGGCAGCGGCAGGTCCAACGTCAACGCATCGATCAGCAGATAGTCCGGGGCCGGATGGAGCGCCTCGACCGCCCGCCGCATCGCGAGCCTCGAAGCCTCCCGGATATTGATCCGGTCGATTTCCCCGGGCGTCGCCCAAGCCACGGCCCACGCCATCGCCGCCGCCTTGATTTCGAGCGCCAGCGATTCCCTCCGCTCCGGTGAAAGTGTCTTTGAATCCGCCAGACCCGCCAGCCTCCGGTCAGGGTGAAAGATGACCGCCGCCGCGCAAACCGGGCCGAATAAACACCCGCGGCCGGCCTCATCGAGGCCGGCCACGCGAGCATAACCCCGAAGGTACAGGGTCTGTTCCAACTCGGCGCTACAATGCACGCCGGAACCTTTCAGCCGCCCGAAGCGTTAGCCGCGCTCCTTCAGGCGGGCGGCCTTGCCGCGCAGATTGCGCAAATAGTAGAGCTTGGCCCGGCGGACCCGGCCCGTGCGCACCACTTCGATCTGGCTGATCACCGGCGCGTGGATCGGGAAAATCCTCTCCACTCCGTTGCCGCCGAAGCTGATCTTGCGCACCGTGATGGTCTCACCCATCGCGCCGCTGTTGTTCTGTGCGATCAGCGTGCCTTCAAAGGCCTGCAGACGCTCTTTTTCACCTTCGCGGATTCGGACATGCACGCGGAGTGTATCGCCGATCCGGAACTCCGGGATATCGGTCCGCTTATTCTTGTTCAGAACTTTCTGCAGGTAAGGGCTCATCATACTTCGGTACCATCTTTCTTTATCGCAGATTCCAGTGCCTCTCCGCCACCACCCGGCACACCCGCAACGCGGGCGAGCAGATCCGGACGCTGACGGCGCGTCTTCTCCATCGCCGCCTCGCGGCGCCACTGCTCAATCGCGGCATGATTGCCGCCCAGCAACACCTCGGGCACGCTCCAGCCGCGAAATTCGGCCGGCCGGGTGTAGTGGGGGCAATCCAGAAGTCCCGGCACGCTGCCGGAATCGCTGAACGACTCCCGGCGCGACGACTCTTCGTTGCCCAGCACGCCCGGCATCAACCGGCCGACGCTGTCCACCACCACCGCGGCCGCCAATTCGCCGCCGCTGATCACAAACTCGCCGATCGAGATCTCCTCATCGGCCAAGTGCTCGCTGACCCGCTCATCGACGCCTTCATAACGCCCGCAGATCAGCAAAATCTCGTCATATCGGCTCAACCGGTGCGCCGCCCGCTGATCAAACAACGGTCCCTGCGCCGACAACAGCACAATTCGCTGCCGCTCCCGGTCCCGTTCCGGCCAGATCGCCTCCACGGCGTCAAAGACCGGTTCCGGCTTCATCACCATTCCTTCGCCGCCCCCAAATGGGCGGTCGTCCACGGTCTTGTGAAAATCCTTCGTCCACGCCCGCAGGTCGTGTACCCGAATCTCCACCAGTCCCGCGCGTGCGGCCCGCGCCACCACCCCGTGTCCGAACGGCCCCTGAAAGAAATCAGGGAATATCGTCAGCAGGTGGAACTTCATCTCTCGGCGCCGCCGTCAGTCATTCAAGTCCAACAGACCCTCCGGCGGGTCCACCACAATCCGGCGTTTCGCCGGGTCAATCTCCACGCAAATCGTCCGGACCAGCGGGATCCAGATCACCGCTTCCGGCCCGCGGCCCTCCGGAACCACCTCCAGCAGTTCGGGACCGCCAAATTCCTGCCAGCCCGTCACCCGGCCCACCACCCGGCCCGAGCTTCGCTCGATCACCGTGCAGCCCACCAGGTCCGGAAAATGGAACCCGCCCTCGGGCAGAGGGGGCCGGCGCGAGGCAGGCGCCACCATTTCACAATGCTCCAGCTGCTCCGCCTCCCCGATCGAGTCCACGCCTTCCAGGCGCAACACCAGACCGTCCTTGTACGGCTTCGCTTCCAGGATCCGGAACTCGCGTCCCTCGTCCACCAAAGTGCCGTCCGGCCGCCGGAACGCGGCCTGCCCGAATGACAGAAGCCTCTCCGGACCTTCCCAGCCGCGCGCGTACAGTTCCCCACGCAGCCCTCGTGTCCGGCCCGTCCGGGCGATCACCACCCAATCGGGAGAATCGTCCACTATTCCAGGATTTCGAGCGAGAAGCGGCGGTTCAGCTTCGTGCCGGCCGCGCCCAGCAGCGTCCGGATCGACCGCGCCGTCCGGCCCTGCTTGCCGATCACCTTGCCGAGGTCGCCGGCGGCGACGCGCAATTCAAGAACCGTCGTCTGCTCGCCTTCCACTTCACGTACTTGAACCTCTTCGGGAACATCCACGAGCGATTTCGCGATCTCCTCGACGAGTTCTTTCATGCTTGCCATCGGGAGAACCTCCAAGTCTGCCCTGATCCTAGCACCCGCCGTCTCCGGCGGGAACCCAGGCTCATTAGGCCGCGGGCTGCTCCGTCTGAGCGGCCACCGCCGGGAAGCTCTTCACCAGACGCTTCACCGTGTCCGACATCTGCGCGCCGCTGCGCGTCCAGTGCTCGATCCGCTCGTGCTGCAGTTCGCAGACCACCGGATCGGCCACCGGGTTGTAATGACCCACAATCTCCACCGCGCGGCTGTCGCGGGCGCGTTCCTTCTGAATCACCACCACCCGGTAGGTGGGCTTTTTCTTGGCGCCAAACCGCGCCAGACGAATCATCAGCATAACTTTTGACTAACTCTCCTGCACTCGATCTCTTGCTCGCTGCCCTCCGCAAGCCCCTATTGGAACGGATTCGCAAACGGCAGCTTGAATTTACCCATTTTTTTGCCGAGCAGACCGCCCGACATTGATTTCATCATCTTCCGGGCCTGCCCGTACTGCTTTAGCAGATTGTTGACATCGGTCACCGTGGTGCCGCTGCCCCGGGCGATCCGGCGGCGCCGCGCGCCGTTGATCAACATGTGGTTGGCCCGCTCTCTCGGCGTCATCGAATCGATGATCGCCACGACGCGGGTCAACTCCTTCTCGTCCACTTTCACATCCTTCAACTGCTTCATCGGCCCCACCTGGGGCATCATCCCAAGCAGCGATTCCAGCGGTCCCAGCTTCCGCAACTGCTTCAACTGATCCCGGAAATCCTCCAGCGTGAAGTCGTCGGTGATCAGCTTCCGCTGCATCTCCTCCGCCTTCTTCTGGTCGATGTTCTGCTCCATCTTCTCGATGAAGCTCAGCACGTCGCCCATGCCGAGAATCCGCGACGCCACCCGATCCGGATGGAACGCTTCAATCGCGTCCAGTTTCTCGCCCGTGCCGACAAACTTGAGCGGCTGACCCGTAATGTGCCGGATCGACAGCGCCGCGCCACCGCGGGCATCGCCGTCCATCTTCGTCAGCACCACGCCCGTGATGCCCAAACGCTTGTGGAACTCGTCCGCGCTCTTCACTGCGTCCTGTCCCGTCATCGCGTCGGCCACGAACAGGATCTCGGTCGGGTTCAGGGCCTCTTTCAGCTCCTGCAACTCCACCATCAACTCGTCGTCGATGTGCAAACGGCCCGCGGTGTCCACCAGAATCAAGTCCCGGCCCGTGATTTCCGCCTGGCGCTTTGCCGACTTCGCCAACTGCAGCGGCTTCGTCTCCTCCGCCGTGCCTTCGTAAACCGGAATGTTGACCTGCCCGGCCACCACCGACAACTGCTTCCGCGCCGCCGGACGGTACACGTCCACCGACACCACCAGCGGGCGGTGCCCGTTCTTCGACAGATACTTCGCCAGCTTGCCCGTCGATGTCGTCTTGCCCGAGCCCTGCAACCCGACGATCATGATCACCGTCGGCGGCTGCGACGCCGTCCGCAGACGCGACGCGTGCGTGCCCAGCACCGTGATCATCTCGTCCTTGACGATCTTGATCACCTGCTGCGCCGGCGTGAAACTGTTCAGGACCTCCTGGCCCATCGCCTTTTCGCGCACCGCGGCCATGAAGGTCTTCACGACCTTGAAGTGGACGTCCGCCTCCAGGAGAGCCACGCGGATCTCCTTCAGGGCGGCCTCCATATTCTCGGCCGTCAGCTTGCCTTCCCCGCGCAGGTTCTTGAAAACCCGCTGGAGTTTGTCACTCAGCGAATCAAACATGGGACGGTATCAACGCCACGCACACGGGCACACTCCCGCCTGAGCAGCATTTCCCAGTATAACAGGACGGCGAATCCCCTCCAAACGAAATCCGGACTGTTCACATTCCGCCACCGGGACGCGTTGTAGCGATTGAAACCGGACGACAGCGTCCCCCTGAGAAAAGGAGAGACCCATGCATTCAGGCGAATTCATCGCCATCCCCATCATGATCGGGACCGTTGCCCTCAGCGTGGTCACCATCATCCGTTCCCTGCTCGACAACATCCGCCGGGCGAAATCCGACCGGCTGCAAGCCGAAATCTACACGAAGTTGATCGACAAGTTCGGCTCCAGCCCCGAACTCGTCGCCTACCTTCAATCCGAATCCGGAATGAACCTGCTCCGGACCGAGGCTCCCGAACAGCCCGCCGCTTACTCCCGCATCCTGAACGCTGTTCAGTTCGGCATCATCGGCTCCGTGGTCGGCGGCGCTCTGCTGTGGCTGGGCCGGATGTTCCACGGCGAAGCCCAGGAGGTCCTGATGGTCGCCGGCACGCTCACTCTCGCCGCCGGCGGGGGCCTGCTGCTGGCCGGCGGCGCCGCTTACGGACTGTCGCGGCACCTCGGTCTGGTCGACGGCGCCAAGTCCGACGCCGTGTAGAGGCGGCCGCGTTGTGCTAGAACTGCCCATGACGAATGCCTTTGAACTCGCGATGGCCCGTCCCGAAAGGCTCTCCATGACCGAGAGCGAATTTCGTGAGTTCTATGCCTTCACTGCCGGTCCGGTGAAGTCCTTCCTCGTCCGGACTACCGGCAACGCCGCCACCGCCGACGACCTGCTCCAGGAAAGCTATTACCGCTTCCTCCGCGCCGAACTGCCCGAAATGGACCGCGCCGGACAGAAAAACTATCTCTTCAGGATCGCTACCAACCTCGTTCGCGACCACTTCCGCCGCCACCGGCACACGGATGTCCCCCTGGAAGATCACGGCGGCGCCTGCCAGTCCTCCGGGATCGATGCCGCCGCCGATGTGCGTAAGGCCCTCGCCGGCATCGAACCCCGCGAACGCGAACTGGTCTGGCTCGCTTACGTCGAGGGCGCCAGCCACCGCGAGATCGCTTCCATCACCGGATTGAAGGAAGCCAGCATCCGGCCCCTGCTCTACCGCGTCCGCCAGAAACTGGCGGCCTTCCTCCGGAGGGAAAAACATGCTTAGGATGAAGAAGATGAACCCGGCTGGCTGTGAAAGAGAGCAGGACATCGCCCGCGCCGTCCGTTCCGGCCTGTGGAGCGCGGAACTGCGCGAACACGCCGCCGGTTGCGAAGCCTGCGCCGAAACGATGGCCGTCGCCGCTTTCCTCCAGAGCGGCGAGGACCCGGCCGCCACTGTGCCTGAAGCCGGCCTGATGTGGTGGCGCCTCGAACTCCGGGCCCGCCGCGAAAAACGCGCCCGGGCGCTGCGCCCCCTCGTTATCGCTGAACGCGCCGCGGGCGTCCTGTTCGGCTCCGCCTGCGTCGCTGTGTTCGTCTGGCTTTCCACGGTCGCTCCTTCGCTGAGCCTGACTGCCGGCATCGCCGGCGGCGTTCTCGCCGTCTCGGCGGGGTCCGCCCTCCTGCTGGCTTCTTCGCGGAAGTAAAGTGGGAAGTGGACCCACTTCCATGCAGAACTTCGAATTCTACAACCCCACGCACATCCTGTTTGGCAAAGGACAGATTGCCGCGATCGCGGCGCACATTCCGGCGGACGCGCGCGTTCTGCTGACCGCCGGCGGCGGCAGCATCAAGGCCAACGGCGTTTACGAGCAGACCATGAAGGCCCTCGATGGCCGCCAAGTCACTGAATTCTGGGGCATTGAGCCGAATCCCGAGTACACCACCCTGATGCGGGCCGTCGAGATCGTCCGCCGCGAAAAGATCGACCTGATCCTCGCCGTGGGCGGCGGTTCGGTGCTCGACGGGACCAAATTCATCGCCGCGGCGGCCGAATTCGACGGCGAACCCTGGGACATTCTGACCAAGGGCGCCGAAGTGAAGAGCGCCACGCCGCTCGCTTCGATCCTGACTCTGCCCGCAACGGGGTCGGAATCGAACACCTTCGCGGTCATCAGCAGGCGTGAAACCGGCGAAAAACTGGCCTTCGGAAGCCCCAAAGTGTACCCCAAGTTCGCGGTTCTGGACCCGGAAACGACGTTTTCGCTGCCTTTGAAACAGGTTGCGAACGGCGTCGCGGACGCCTTCACCCACGTTTGCGAGCAGTATCTGACCTTCCCGGCGGGCGCGGCGCTGCAAGACCGTTTCGCCGAGTCGATTCTCCGGACCCTGCTCGAGGTTGGACCCAAAACTCTTGCTGATCCTACGAATTACGAGGCCCGGGCGGTGTTTGTCTGGTCCGCCACCATGGCCCTGAACGGCCTGATCGGCGCGGGCGTCCCCCAGGATTGGTCCACCCACATGATCGGGCACGAACTGACGGCTTTGTATGGAATCGATCACGCCCGGACACTCGCGGTGGTCTTGCCGCACCTGCTGCGTGTCCAGAAAGCACAGAAACTGGAGAAGTTAGCTCAGTTCGCGGAGCGGGTTTGGGACATCCGCGAGGGGACTGCCGAAGAGAAGGCCGAGGCGGCGATCCGGCGGACGGAGGCGTTCTACGAGTCGCTGGGGATCCCCACGAAGCTCTCGAAGTACGACAATATCGCGCCAGAAACGCCCGAAACCGTGGCCGGAAAGCTCGAAAATCGCGGGATGGCGAAGATCGGGGAGCGCGGCGAGGTGACGCCGGCGCGGGTCCGGGAGATTCTGGCGCTCAGCCTTGCAGCGTGAAGCAGTTACGGGCTGGTGTGGTCGTGCACGATGCGCCAGCCTGCCGCCGTTTTCTTCCAGACGAGGGTGAATCGGCCGGAGGAGGGGCCTCCGGCCGATTCGCTGCGTTCGAGCGCGAAACGGCCCAGCAGAAGGGCTGTATCCGTGCCAAGAGCGCGGATTTCGTCGATCTGGAAGGTCAATTTGCCCATCTTTTCGCGCGTGGAGTAGTTCTTCTGATAGCGTTCGAGGACAGCTTGATGGCCGCGGGTGATGCCGGAGGCGCCGAGGAAGGTGATTTCGGGGGCCTTTTCATAGGCGGCCATGAAAGCGGGGATATCGCCGCGGTTCCAGGCTTGTTGCTTGGCGTCCATCAGGGCGCGAAGTTCGGCTTCCGGGGGGGCGGCGGGGAGGAGGAGGGGGAAGAGGAAAAAAATCTGCGGCCAGCGCATGGCCCAGTTTAGGGGGCGCAGGTGCGTGGCCGCAAGTGCTTTCAGGAGTAGTACTCAGAGCCTGTCTTTAGCGGGCTTTAATACAAAGCGCCGCATGCAGGTTGAACCGGTGAACCCGAAGGTTCGAACTTGGGGAGGCGGGCCAGCAGGCCCGCCTTTTGTACAGAATTTCCAGACAATCTAGAAGTCGACACGGAGATTGAACTGGAGAACGCGGGGGAGGCCGCGCTGGGAAGTGACGCGGCCGAAGTTGCCGCTGGTGGGGTCGAGGTTCGGCCCGCCAAAGTTGGTGTGGTTGGTGGCGTTCAGCATATCGAGCGAGAA
>DNFG01000317.1 GCA_003487005.1 Bryobacterales bacterium | reverse complement strand
TACCGGAGGAAAATGCCGGGCGGAAATTTGGTCCCCGGCACGGAATGGGCGCGGCGCGGGGGGAGTGGAGGCGTTGAGCCGTGCTGCGGCGCTTCCGGTTCAGGACTTGATGTGGTCCTTCGTGAGGGCTTCGGACTCCGATTCCCAGTTTTTGGCGCCGCTTTTGAAGCGCATCCAGGTCCGGTGGAGGGCCGGTGCGCCGGCGGTGATTTCGAAGACGCGGCCGCCGCGGATGTGCAGATGGCCGGGATCCTGAGGCGGCAGGCGGGGGTAGGTGAGATGGCCGATGCAGCCGTCATAGCCCAGTTCGATGCCGCGCCAGCGTCCCATGTAGTTGTTCACGTGATCGTGACCGCAATACACGCCGCGCACGTCGCCGCGATCGAGCAGCGCCGCGAACATGCCGCCATTCACCGGCGACGGGCACTCGTGCTCCTGCCGGACGCCGATGATCTTCGCCTTATTGACCATTTCGGCGAACTCCGGGAGAGGGATGTGAAAGAACATCAGGCCGGGAATTTTGGCCCCGTGCTGTTTTTCCAGGGCAATTGAGGTCCGGGTGTACCACTGGATCTGGTCGGAATGGATCCAGTCGTAGGGGTGATTCTTCCCATCGGTGAAATAGGCGTTCGAGTCGATCAGCCAAATGCAATAGACGGGCTTTGCACCGGCGGCGTCCCAGATGAGGATGTGCTTGTTTCCGGCGCCCGTCAACCCCTCGGCGGCGCCCCCGTTGAGGTTGTGCGGGTAGGCGGCGTACATGGCCAGGACGGCGTCTTTGCCAATCCCGGTGGCCGGTTCGTGTTCCTGGTCGTGATTGCCGAAGGTGATGGCCCAGGGGACACGCCTGGATTCCATGGCGGCGGCGACGTTCCCGATCGCGGTGCGAAGTCCGGCTTCGTCGCGGCACTCCTTGCCCGAGAGGCAATCGCCGTTGACGACGACCAGGTTCGGCTTCTCGGTGTCGATGAGCCGTTCGGTGAGCGCGATGCCCTGGGGATCTCTGGCGGGGCCGTAGTGGAGGTCGGAGATGGCGAGAACGCGGAACAGGCCGTCGCTGGAGCAGCGGAGTGCGGGACGCCCGGGGGCAGATTCCGCAGTGCTGGCGGAGGCCTGGGAGGTGGCAGCGGAGGCGGAGGCGGAGGCCCCGGCGGCGGTGGTCACGAAGGAACGTCGATTCATGGCGTGGAGGGGGGGGAATCTTCTTTCGATTCTAACTTGGGCGAATGATCCGGCACGGCCGGACCGCTGAAGAAGGTGGAGGGGAGGCTGGCGGAGGATGATCGTGGCCACGGGTGATCCGCTATGCTGTTCAGAAGCGCCACGGACCATTATGCCCATCCGCGAAGATGTCGTTGTCAGCCTCCTTTTCACGGTGCTCGACCTGATTGGGACATTCGCCTTCGCGATCAGCGGCGCGATTGCCGGCATCCGGCACCGGCTCGACATATTTGGCGTCCTGGTCCTCTCTTTCGCGGCCGCGACGTCGGGCGGGATCATTCGAGATCTGGTGATCGGCGCGCTGCCCCCGGCCTCCATTCAGGATTGGCGCTACGTTGGCGTTTCCTTGCTGGCTGGTCTGGTTACGTTCTTCTGGCACTCGAGGGTCAGCCGTGCGCGGCAAGCCGTGCTCGTTTTCGATGCCATCGGCCTCGGATTGTTCGCGGTGACGGGCGCCGGGAAGGCGCTGACCTATCACCTTGGACCGATTCCGGCAGCCCTGCTCGGAATGCTGACCGGGATTGGAGGCGGCGTGGTGCGAGACGTCCTGGTTTCCGAAGTTCCGGTCGTGTTCCGGACGGACATCTATGCGGCCGCGGCGCTGGCGGGGGCGAGCCTCGTCGTTGCCGGCAACACTCTTGGTCTTCCCCCGCAACCCCTGGCGATCGCCGGCGCGCTGGTCTGCTTCGGGATTCGAATGCTGGCCATCTACCGCCGCTGGCAGTTTCCGGTGGCGCGGTCTCCTGAATCGCCAGCGGAGTGAGCCGGGGCCGCCGGGTGAGGTGGTCCGACGCGCGGACCGATCGCTGGCGGGAGAGAGGTGAGTGTTCTGACTTTTGGAGCAGCAAGTCGTTGATTCCCTGCACAGTCCGGCAGAGATGGATTCGCGCGGTGGCTGATTCGAGGCCGGATCGTATATACTCTCGTCAGGATTTGCAGCGCCCGGCGCGTGGGCGGGAGCAGGCTCAGTGGGGGCGGCTCAACCGCGGTCCGATCCGGTGTTGGCTGAGGCAGATGACCACGGGAAGTCGAATTCAGATGGAGGGCCGGCATGAAACCGGAAATCCTGGAATACAACGAGCGGCAGAAGACCGGCGACAGGGAGGTGTGCGCAGTCCTCGCGGACGAGATCGAGACGGGACTTCCGGACGCCGAAAGCAAGATCTGGCACGGCCATCCGGTCTGGTTTCTGGACGGCAATCCGATTGCCGGGTACAGCAAGCAGAAACCGGGTATCCGATTGATGTTCTGGAGTGGCGCCGATTTCGAGGAAGAAGGACTAATAGTCCTCGGGGCGAAATTCAGGGATGCTTCGGTATTCTTCAATGATGTTTCGGAGATCAATCATGCCGATTTGCGGCGGTGGCTGAAGAAATCCCGAGCGATTCAATGGGACTATAAGAACATTGTCCGGAGAAAAGGGAGGCTGGAGAGATTGAAGCAGCAGTCAGTGGGAGGCTGACTGGCGCCGGGACGGCTCTCAGCGGGCCGGGTCTCGTGCACGGGCGTACTCAAGCGACAGAAGGACGGAATTCCGCAGATGAAGATATTACCGCTGGCGATGCTGATGCTCCTGGGAGGGTGCTCAGACAAGAGACTGACGACCTCAGTCTCAACGCACTTGATGTTTCAAGGCTCCGCAAATGAAGCGATCGAGCTTTACAAGTCAGTGTTCCCCGAATTCATCGTGGACAGACAAGAGCTGCATGATAGCGGCGAGATGAAGGGGAAGGTGCGGCTGGCGTATGCGACATTTGCGGGACAGAACCTGATTATTTACGATAGTCCTCCTGTACATGACTTCACCTTCACTCCGTCGATGTCGCTGTTTGTGGAATTCGACGACGCCGGCAGGCTGAGGCTGGCATTTGAACGGTTGTCTGAAAAGGGCGAAGTGGCGATGCCTTTGGACAAGTATGAGTTCAGCCCCCTGTTTGGCTGGTTACAAGACCAGTATGGCGTCTCCTGGCAGTTCAGCCTGAAGAACAAGCGGTGAGAACCGGTGGGCCAGCGGGCGCATCCGCGGGATTGTCCCGGATTTGCTGCCGGGCTGAAATGCTGTGATCGTCGTCCGCCGCCGGCCGGAGTGAGTCAGGCCGGGCCAAGCCGAACTCACCTCCGCGAGGGGCGTTGATCACACGGGGCTCCTGATTTTCGGCATCTTCCCGCCCGGACATCTCCAAAACGCAGGCGTTCTCATTGGGGGGCGCTCAGCGAGGGACCGGAAGGAGGGGGGCGGCTCCGGGGGTTGGGCGGACGCTCCCGGCATTGTGTCTCCGGGGACAAAAAAGAGGGCCGGCTGGAGGGTCCAGCCGGCGCCAGGAGGTGAACAGATGCAAGAAGCGGAGCGCTCTAGATGTCGTAGTAGAGGGCGAATTCGTAAGGGTGGGGCCGGAGGCGGACGGCTTCGGCTTCAGCGCGGCGTTTGTAGCCGATAAAGGCTTCGAGGAGTTCCTCGGTGAAGACGTCGCCCTTGAGGAGGAAGTCGTGGTCGGCTTCGAGGCAGTCGAGAGCTTCGTCGAGGGAAGCGGGCATCGAGGGAACCTTCTTGAGCTCCTCGGGGGCGAGATCGTAGATGTCCTTGTCGAGGGGATCACCGGGATCGACCTTGTTGATGACGCCGTCGAGGCCAGCCATCAGGAGGGCCGCGAAAGTGAGGTACGGGTTGGCGGAGGGGTCCGGGGGCCGGAACTCAACGCGCTTGGCTTTGGGGCTGGCCGAGTACATCGGGATTCGGACGGCAGCGGAGCGGTTGCGGCGGGAGTAGGCGAGGTTGACGGGGGCTTCGTAGCCGGGGACGAGGCGCTTGTAGGAGTTGGTGGTGGGGGCGATGATGGCGGCGAGGGCGCGGGCGTGCTTGAGGAGGCCGCCGATGAACCACATGGCCATCTGGGAGAGGCCGGCATAGCCGTCGCCGGCGAAGAGGGGGGCGCCTTCCTTCCAAAGGGAGAGGTGGCAGTGCATACCGGAGCCGTTGTCGCCGAAGATGGGTTTGGGCATGAAGGTGACGGTCTTGCCGTGCCGGTTGGCGACGTTGCGGACGACGTACTTGTACTTCATCATGTTGTCGGCCGATTTGAGGAGGGTGTCGAAGCGCTGGTCGATTTCGCACTGCCCGCCGGTGGCGACTTCATGGTGGTGGCATTCGATGTGGAGGCCCATGGAGAGCATGACCTCGACCATCTCGGCGCGGAGGTTCTGGTAGTGGTCGGTGGGGGGAAGGGGGAAATAGCCTTCCTTGTAGCGGGGGCGGTAGCCGAGGTTATTGGTTTCGCGGCCGGAGTTCCAGCGGCCTTCCTCGGCATCGATGAAGTAATAGGAGGAGTGCTGGTTCTGGTCGAAGCGGATGTTGTCGAAGACGAAGAACTCGGCTTCGGCGCCGACGAAGGCGGTATCGGCGATGCCGCTGTTCTGGAGGTACATTTCCGCCTTCTTGGCGATCCAGCGGGGGTCGCGGTCATAGCGCTGGCGGGTGATCGGATCGATGACGTCGGCCACCATGGTGAGGGTGGGGACTTCAAAGAAGGGGTCCATCTGGGCGGTGGAGGCATCGGGAATGAGGAGCATGTCACTCTCATTGATGGCGGCCCAACCGCGGATGCTGGAGCCGTCGATGCCGAAGCCGTCCTCGAAGGAGTCTTCCTCGAGCTGGCCGATGGGGTAGGAGATATGCTGGGACAGGCCCGGCAGATCGGTAAAGCGCAGGTCCAGTTGCCGCGCGCCGTGTGTTTTCGCGAACTCGATTACTTCTTTAGGGGTCATTCTGCACTCCATCCGGGTTGCCGTGGCGGGGGCCACGATGAAACCAATACAATAGCAGGGGGCCGCGCGCAGGTCCATGAAATTGGGCGGTTTGTGTCATCGGAAGTTTGTATGGCAGTGATTGATTTTTTTTAGTGAGGACGCAGGTTGTTGAAGCCGGAGGGACTTAGCACGCCGGAAGGGGTGATGACGGTGACGGCGCTGACGGCGCGGCTGCAGCGGATGTTTGCGCTGGAGTTCGAGGATGTGCGGGTGGCGGGGGAGATTTCGGGCTACAAGGTGACTG
>DNFG01000226.1 GCA_003487005.1 Bryobacterales bacterium | reverse complement strand
ATACGGCTGTCCCAGGTCATACCGAAGCCCCAGATTCAGTGTCAGCCGCCGCGTCACCTTCCAGTCGTCCTGCACATAGAAGTTCGTCTCCGTCGCAAAGAAGTGCTTCGACGGATCACCGCCCCCCTGCCGGAACTGCGCCGCATTCCCCGTCAACAGATCCGCCGCCACCACCCCCGTGAACGCCCCGTTGATCGTGAAGTCCCCATTGGGCCGGTTCGGGAACACCAGAAAAATCTGAGACCGCCGGAAATCGAAGCCTGCTTTCAGCGTGTGCCGCCCCCGGATCCACGTCAGGTTGTCGTTGAACTGGAACGTGTTCCTGGCCGTCTGCGTGAACGCCTGCCCCACGTCCCCGATCGTGAACAGCCCGCTCAACCCCACCACTGGCACCCCCAGCGCCGTCGCCTCCGTCGGCGTGTACCCGAAGCCCAACTCCTGCAAATTGACCCCGCTCGTCGTCGCCGGTCGCGCGAACTGGCGCAGAAAACTCACATTTGCCTCGTTTAGCAGCGCCGGCGAAAACGCGTGCGTGTCGCTGATCAACACCCCGTGGTTGACCGCCTCCGCCCGCGTTCCCTCCGGCGAAAACGTCCCCGCCCCGAGCGGGTTCGCCGTCTCGCTCTCGCCAAAGGAATACCGCGCGAACAGCGCGTTGTTGTCCGAGAAACGGTGATCCGCGCGAACCCCCCATTGGTTGCCCTCGATCCGCCGCGCCGGATTGTCCTGATACCGGTTCCCTGCGGAGTTGGGCAGCCGAACATACCGTTCCAGCAATGTTCGCGCAATCGGATTGATCCGCGATGGCGGAATTCGCCCGTCCGGAAACGGCTGACCTGTCAGAGGGTCTCGCGGCGCCACCCCACCCTCGCCAAAATCCCCGCTCCTCTGCCGTTCCGACAGCACCACCACATTTCGCACCTGCCCCTCGCTTACCCGCAATCCCTCGTAGTACCCGAACAGGAACGTGCGGTTTCGAATGACGGGCCCGCCGAGATTCCCCCCGAACTGGTTCTGACGGAGAGGCGGCCGGCTCCGTGCGAAGAAGTTCCGCGCGTCCAGAGCATCGTTGCGCAGGAAATTCCACGCCCCTCCATGCACTCCGTTCGACCCGCTCCGTGTCACGGCGTTCACCACGCTCCCCGAGTTGTTCCCATACTCCGCTGCGTAGTTGTGCGTCACCATCTTGAACTGCTCCAACGCGTCCGGCGGCGGCGTCAGGACGAATCCCGTGCTCAACGTGTCGTTATTCGACACTCCATCCAGCAGAAAGTTGTTCGATTGCGTCCGCTGGCCATTCACGCTGAACGCCGAGGCCGCCGTCTCTCCGCCTAGGCGTTGTGGCGTCGGTACCGCCCCCGGAATGAGTGTCCCTAACTGCACGAAATTGCGGCCGTTCAGAGGCAGATCCACGATCTGCCGGTGCTCGACCAGTGCCCCGGCGGTCGCGTCCACCGTATTCACTTGTGGCGCGTCGGCTGTCACGGTTACACTCTCCTCGGCCTGGGCCACCTCTAACCGCAAGTCCAGCCGCACTTGCTGGTTCACGCCGACCTGCACCCCCGCCCGCAAGAGCGTCTGAAACCCCGCCTTCGCGACCTGCACCTCGTAGATGCCCACGGGCAGGAGCGGAGCCGTCCAGTGGCCTTCGTCCCCTGTCACGATCTCCCGCCGGAACCCCGTCCCCACCTGTTCTACCCGGAGCACCGCCCCCTCCAGCGCCGCCTCCGTCGCGTCGGTCACTCGTCCCGTCAATGCACCCGTCCGTTGTTGCGCGGGCAACATCGCCGCGATCAGCGCTGCAGCAAATGCCAGTCTTGGAGTCACCCTTCTAGGGTACCGGGCCTTCACGTCAGGCCGATGACTGAATGGTCAAACGTTGTTGACTCAACCATCGCTCTCGCGCTCTGTCTGAATCCTCGACCTCAATGTGTACCCTTGGGTCTTTCTAAGTCGTCTTAGCCTGTAGTATGGTAAGTGTGAAGGCTGTGTATAGGATCTGGAGGTCTCTTTCAAAATGCAACGGATGATGCAACGCGCCGCCCTGCTGGCGGCAGCCCTTCTGGTTTCGGCCGGGCTCAGCTTCGGCCAAATGGGCACGTTCATGGGCAAGGTCATCGGTCCCGATGGCAAGCCGCTCCAGAACGCGGTGATCAAGATCGAACGCAAGGACATCAAAGGAAGTTGGCAGACCAAAACCAACAGGCGCGGCGACTGGATCTACTCCGGCATGCAGATTGGCGGCACTTACCGCATCGAATGCCACGTCAATAATCAGATGATGGACGCCGCCGACAACGTCCGCGCCAACATGGGCGAACCCCGGGAAATCAACTTCGACCTCAAGAAGATCGCCGACCAGCGCGCGGCCCAGCAGAAAGCCATGGAATCCGGTCAACTGACCGAAGAGATGAAGCGCGACATGACCCCTGAACAACGCGCCGCCATGGAAAAGCAGATGAAGGCCCAGCAACAGCAACTGGCCAAGAACAAAGAGCTGAACGACGCCTTCAATGAGGGCATGACCGCCCTGCAGGCCAAGGACTTCGCCACTTCCACCGCAGCCTTCGACAAGGCCGCCGAACTCGACCCGAAGCAGTTCGCTGTCTGGGCCAACATGGCCTCCGCCTACGAAGGCCTGGCCGGTACCCAGACCGGACCCGCGCGCGACGAAGCCTTCACCAAGGCCGGCGCCGCCTACCAGAAGTCTCTTGAAATCAAGCCCGACGACGCCGGGATCTACAACAACTACGCGCTCATGCTCGTCAAGCAGGGCAAAATCGACGAAGCCGCCTCCATGCTTGACAAGGCCGCCACTCTGGACCCCCCAGGCGCCGGACGCTACTACTTCAACCTCGGCGCGGTCATGGTCAATAACCGCCAGGACGACGGCGCCCTGGCCGCATTTGACAAGTGCATCGCCGCCGCTCCCACCTATGCCAACTGTTACTACTACAAGGCCAACGTCCTCTCCGGCCGGATGACCATGGAAGGCGACAAAGCCGTCGCCCCCGAAGGCATGATTCCGGCTCTCGAGAAGTACCTCGAACTCGAACCGAACGGCGCCAACGCCGAAGCCGCCAAAGGCCTCCTCAGCGTCTTCACCACAAGCATCGAAACCTCCTACACCAACCCCGACTCCAAGAAGGGCTCCAGCAAGAAAAAGAAGAAGTAGTCCGCTCACGCGGATCCAACCCGGGGCGCCTCCCTCCAGGAAGCGCCCCGTTTTTCATCCCTTTTCCATGACCGGATTTATCAGACTGATCGGCTTCCTGATCCTCGCGATCTTCGCCATCTCCATCCTCCGCACCGTCATCGGCCTCGTCGCCAAACTCTTCACCGGCGGCGCCTCCAGCCGCGCCTCCCATCCCGCCCCCGGCCCCGGCAATCCCCCCAAAGTCAAAGCCGGCGGCACCCTCCACCGCTGCCCGGTCTGCGGCACCCTCACCTCCGAATCGCTTGCCATCAAACGCACTTCCGGCGGCGAAATCCACTATTACTGCTCCCCCGATTGCGAAAAACGGGCCGAATCGGTCTGATCTTCCCCTGATACACTGTGGCCGGTATTCGCTCCATGCCGGAGAGCTTTGAACTCAGTTATTCGGAAGCTTTGCGCGCCTATTGGCGCATTTATTGGCCCTCGCAGCTCACTCTGTTCATCCTGATCACGGCTCTCGCACTTGCCGCCGCCCTCGTGCCCCTGCCGCCCATTCCGCTCAGCCCCTGGGTGGTGGTCGCTGCGCCATTCGCAGGTACCCTGATCACTCTCTGGCTCTTCGTCCCCCGTCTTGCCTCCCGCCTCTACCGGGGCTTTGAACTCGTCATCCTGACCGAGGCCCCCTTCGCGCCTCCGCCCCGCCTTCGCGGATTACACCGCCTCCAGACCGCCTTCTTCCTCTGGTGGCGTCAGAGTGTCGCGGCATTCTTTCTGGAACTCCTCATCGTCCCCCTGAATTTTGCCTTCGGCGTGATGGGTCTTGCCATCCCAGAGCCGGTCTTTGTCCTCCCCGGCCTCCTGGTCATCGGCCCGCTCCTGCTCAAAATGCTGATCGGACACCCCTTCGGCACCTTCCGCATCGAAGCCCGCAGATCCGGGCAAGCCCCGGCCCAAGCCGGCGCGGACAGTCCGGCGCACAACCCCGGGTAGCCTTCCGCCTCAGTCCTCGATCGAAATACTCGGGCCCTTCGGCTTCGCTCCGTCCTCGGTCGCCTTCAAAATCTGCCGCGCCATGTCCATGAACGGCTGGCTTTCGGCATCGGAATCCCCCAACAACGCAATCGGCCGCCCCGAATCCCCGCCCATCCGGATCCTCGGGTTCAGCGGCAACTCGCCCAGAAACGGGATCCCCATCGCTTCTGCCGTCCGCTTCCCGCCGCCTTCGCCGAAAACGTCGATCCGCTCGCCCGAACCCGGCGCCACCAGATAGCTCATGTTTTCCACCATTCCCAGCAGCGGCACCTTCACCTGCCGGAACATCAGCACCGCCTTCCGCCCGTCCTCCAGCGACACCTCCGAGGGCGTCGTCACCACCACCGCCCCCGTGATGGGCGCCGTCTGAATCAGGCTGAGCGCCACGTCCCCCGTCCCCGGAGGCAGATCGATCAGCAGATAGTCCAGATCGCCCCACTCCACCTGCCGCAGAAACTGCTGCATCACACTGTGCAGCATCGGCCCGCGCCAGATCAGCGGCTTGTCACCGGGATTCAGAAACCCCATCGACATCAGCCGGACGCCATGCTGTTCAATCGGCTGAATCCGGCCCTCCACCGCGTACGGGGCATCCTGAATCCCCATCATCAACGGCACGTTCGGACCATACACATCCGCGTCCAGAAGGCCGACCCGCTGGCCCAATGCCGCCAGTGCGATCGCCAGATTCACGGAAACCGTCGTCTTGCCCACGCCCCCCTTGCCCGAGCCGATCGTGATCAGATTGCGAACCCCCTCGATCGGTTGCTTGGGGGCGTCTGCTGGTGGTGGCATTCCCATAAACCTTTAGTGTAGCGAAGGGGCGGTGTTATGATGACGGGCAACCGGAGAAGCCATGAAATTCAACTGTTTCGCCTGTCTCTTCCTGTTCCTGACCGGCTGCCTCGGTCCCGCCGCCGCCCAACAAACCCAGTCGCCCAAGAAGCGCCTCCTCGCCATCGGCGCTGTCGAAGGCTTCCAGCACGACGCCACCTCCCACGGCCTCGCCATGCTCTGGAAACTCGGCGTCGAGTCCGGCCTCTGGGACACCTACATCCGGACCGACACCCAACTCATCACCAAAAAGAAACTCGACGCCAACGCCAAAAACCTCGATTACTTCGACGCCGTCGCCTTCTATACCTCCGGGGAACTCAAACTCGACGAAGAACAGCGCGCCGCCCTCATGTCCTTCGTCAAACAGGACGGCAAAGGCTTCATCGCCATCCATTCCGCCAGCGACACCCTCTACAAGTGGCCCGAGTACGGGGAAATGGTCGGCGGCTACTTTGACCTCCACCCCTGGAACACATTCCAGGCCCCTGTGATCGTCGAAGACCGCAGCCACCCCGCCTCCGCCCACCTGCCAGCGAATTTCACAATCTACGACGAAATCTACCAGTTCAAGGAGTTCTCCCGCGACCGGGTTCGCGTCCTGATGCGCCTCGATGAATCGAAGCTCGACATGACCAACAAAAACATCCGCCGCAAGGACGGCGATTTCGCTGTCACCTGGGTCCGGGAGTTCGGCAAGGGCCGCGTTTTCTTCTCCAGTTTCGGTCACACCATCGAAAGCTGGGACCGGCCCGACATCCAGAAAATGTGGCTGGAAGCGGTCAAGTGGTCTATGAGAATGACAAACGGCGATGCCACCCCGCGCCCGCGTCCTGCGCCGTGAAGCGATTCGGAAAGACAAAAGCCATGAAATCAATACTTTGGGTCGCTTTGGGCCTGTGTTTGGCGAGCGCCGCTCTCGATGGCGCGCCTGCGGTGTACCAGGTCTTCGAGGCCGAATTCCAGGCCTCGAAACCGCCTGAGTCACCCCTCCTGCTGCGGCCGCGAGTCACCTTTACCGGGCCGGCCGGCGCCGAAACCGCCGTCGAGGCTTTCTGGGATGGCGGCGCAAACTTCAAGGTGCGATTCCAGCCACTCCGTTCCGGCCAGTACAGTTACCGGATTTCCTCGACCGACCCTGCTCTGGACGGGAAGACGGGCCAGTTCACCGCCGCGAAGCCCGAAGGAGCCACCTCACTCGACCTCCACGGCCCTCCCGTCGTGTCGCCAGACCGCCGCTTTTTCACCCACGCCGACGGCACTCCCTGGTTCTGGCTCGCCGACACTGCCTGGAATGGCGCCCTGCTCGCGACCCGCGACGAATGGGCCGACTACCTGAAAGCCCGCGCCGCCCAGCGCTTCACTGCCGTCCAGTTCGTCATGACCCAGTGGCGCGCGGGACGCGCCGACGAAAATGGGCGCCTTGCATTCAGGCTCAATAATGACAAACTCGAAATCGACCCCATCTTTTTCCGCCGGATGGACGAACGGATCGCCGCTGTCCGGCGTGCAGGCCTTGTGCCCATCCCCGTCATGCTGTGGGCTCTCACCTCCCGCGACCGCGAAAGCCCTGGCGCCGTCCTCCCCCCTGCGCAGGCGGCTGAACTCGCCCGTTACATCAACGCCCGCTACCACGCCTATTCCACCCTTTGGATGCTCGGCGGCGACGGAAACTACCGAGGCGAAGAGAACGCGGCCCGCTGGAAAGAAATCGGCCGCCTCACCTTCCCCCCGGACCTCAACCGCCGCCCCGTGACCCTCCATCCGGGTGGGACTCACGAACCCTGGGAACCCCTGAAGGACGAACCCTGGCTCGATTACTTGACCTACCAGTCCGGGCACGGCGGCGACGCCCGCAAATGGCAGTGGCAGGCCTATCGCGGTCCCGCCCTCGGCTGGCGCCTCGAACCCGCCCGCCCCGTCATTGACGCCGAACCCAACTACGAGGCTCACGTCAGCTATAACGGCAAACTGATCGACGCCTTCGCCGTCCGCCGCGCCGCCTGGTACAGTCTCCTGGCCGCTCCGGTTGCCGGTATCACCTACGGCGCGCACGGCGTCTGGCCCTGGATCCGCGAGAAATCCGTCCCCCTCGACCACCCCCGCTCCGGCGAGGCCGACCCCTGGCGGGAGTGCCTCAATTACCCCGGCGCCGCCCACATGAAAGCCCTTGTCGAGATCCTCGACCGCCTGCCCTGGCATCTGCTCCGACCCGATGCCCCTCTTGCAGCGCCAGTGCAGGTCGACGAAGGTTTCACCAACTATGTGCCCGCCGCCCGCACCGCCGATGGCAGTATCGCCCTCGCCTATCTGCCAGCCAACCCTGTCGCCACCTTTGACCTCTCCTCCTTCGAAAAAGGCGCCCGCGCCACCTTCATCAACCCCAGAAACGGCGAACGTCTGGCCCCCGCCGACCTCCCGGGCGAGCCCGAAGTCACCGTGAAGGCCCCCGGCCCCGGCGACTGGCTCATTCTGTTTGAAAGACGCCG
>DNFG01000075.1 GCA_003487005.1 Bryobacterales bacterium | reverse complement strand
GCCTCCACCTTCAACCGCGGCGCCCCGCCCAACCGCCCACTC
Source organism: Bryobacterales bacterium (assembly GCA_003487005.1). GTDB lineage: Bacteria > Acidobacteriota > Terriglobia > Bryobacterales > Bryobacteraceae > PNKE01. The sequence goes on along the minus strand of DNFG01000075.1, from coordinate 4,931 downwards.
AGCGAATCCGGCGCCCCTCCCCAAACCGCCACCACCGACTCCCTCTGCTGCTGCGCCTCCTGCTGCGACTCCTGCAACCGGCTCATTCCGAAAATCAGCAGCGGATACAGCAGAATCGGCAACCCCACCATCATGAAAAGCGTCCGCCGGTCCCGCAGCGATTCGACCAATTCCTTCCGGAAAATCACGTGCAAGATTCGGAGTCTCACGCCGCCACCCCCCGTCCCGCCAGTTGCAGGAATGTGTCCGTCAAATTCCGGCACCCCGACCGCTCCAGCAGCTCATCCAGCCGCCCCTGATCCACGATCCGCCCCTGATGCAGCAGCGCGATCCGGTCGCACAAATACTCGGCTTCACCCATAATGTGCGTCGAAAACAGCACCGCGCGCCCCGCCGCCTTCTCCGCCCGGATCGCCTCGACAATAAACTGCCCCGAAATCACGTCCAGCGCCGTCGTCGGTTCGTCCAGAATCAACAGATCGGGATCATGCAGAAACGCCCGCGCAATATTGGCGCGTTGCTTCTGACCCGCCGAATAGGTATCGCAAGGCCGGTCGCAAAACGCCCCCATTTCAAGCATTTCCACCAGTTCGTCCACCCGCGCCCGCAATCTCTCCTCCGTCATTCCATAAAGCCGCCCGAAATAAATGAGCGCCTCCCGCGCATTCAGCCGCCGGTACAATTGCGTGTCGCCCGAATGAAAACCGATCGCGCGTTTCGCCTCCAGCGGCCGTTCCGCCATGTCGAGGCCCGTAATCGTGACGCGCCCCGAATCCGGCGTCAGGATCCCCGCGATCATCCGCAGCATCGTCGTCTTGCCCGCCCCATTCGGGCCGAGCAGCCCAACGACCTCCCCTGGATTCACATGGATCGTCGCCTGATCGACCGCCAATACCGCGCCGAATCGCTTGGTCAGCCCCTCGGCACGCAGCGTCGCACTGTTGTCCGTCATTTCAACTCCCAATGGTCCTTTACGAAGTGAGCGTTGTCGTCGTTCCAGATTCCGAACTTCGCCGCCAGTTGTCCGCCATCGATCACCACCGCCGCCCCCGTCATGTACGACGCCAGCGGCGATGCCAGAAACGCGATCACCCGCGCCACCTCTTCCGGTTCGCCCCCGCGCCCCAGCGGCAGATGCCGCGCGTACTCGCGCATGTAATCAGGGTTCGCGAACCCCTCCTCCGTCAATCGCGTCCGGATGAATCCCGGGCACACCGCGTTGATCCGGATCCCGTGCGGCCCCAGTTCGTTCGCCGCCGTCCGCAAAATCCCCAGCACCCCGTGCTTCGTCGCGTTGTACGCCGTCAGCCACCGTTCGCCGTCGAACGAATTCGTCGAAGCCGTCAGGACAATCGCCCCCCGCCGCCGCGCCTTCATCCGCCGCGCCGCCGCCTGCACCGTGTGAAACACCCCTGTCAGATTCACCGCCACGATCGCCGCCCACTGCTCCGGCGTCTGCTCGTCCAACGGCGCCTCCCCCCCAATCCCGGCGTTGGCGACGACGATATCCACGTTGCTCAGTTCCGTGAAAACGGCATCCACCGCCGCCGCGTCCGTCACGTCCAGTTTCAGGTAGGGGAACTCGCGCGTCTCGGCCAGATCGGCCACCACCACGCGCGCTCCACAGTCGCGAAGGGCTCGGGCGGTCTCGAGACCAATGCCGTGGGCGCCCCCCGTCACCACGGCTGTCTGTCCCGTCAGGTCGATTTTCATGGTCTCCGTTATTTTACCCACCTATGGGACACTAAAAGTTTTGGTCCCCGACTTCATGAGCACCCAGGTCAAAATCGAATACGCCAGCGACCGCAAGATCCGCACCCGCAACAAGGGCTACTACCGCGTCAATCATTGGCCCATCTGGATCTTCGTCTTCTTCCTCATCCCCGGTCCCGTCACCTTTCACCTCTTCGCCGAAGGCTTCCAGAGCGACATGAAATGGTGGCTCCTCGCCGTCATGCTCGGCACCGGCCTCGCCGGCCTCCGCGGCAAACTCCCCGGCTGTGAACCCGCCCCCTACATCATCCGCTTCACCGAGGACCGCCCCAATCCCCTCTACCGCCGCATCTGTTACACCTTCGCCTGGAGCGCCGCCATCACCTACGGCCTCCTCAATCTCACCGGCATGATCATCGCCATCGCCACCGGCCAGTGGATGATGAAACAGATCTACTACTACGGCTACTTCCCCGTCGCCGTCCCCATCTGGATCCTCGGCGCCCTCGGCCGCCTCCCCCGCGTCATGAAATCCACCCGCGGCGAAGGTCACGAACGCCGCTACTTCTACGGCACCGTCTGGGCCATGTGCATCGCCCAACCCGTCGTCTGGATCATGTACCTGACCCTCCCCCGCACCCGCGCCTCCGACATCGCCGAACTCGTCGTCTTCCTCGCCATCCTCGCCACCGTCGGCTACCTCAGCTACCGTGGCCTCCTCCCCAGAACCCGCAAGATCGTCCCCGGCGAAATCGCGGCACTGGATTAACGGCGGGGCCGCGCCACCGCGTTGCAGTGAACTGACAGTGGAGGCCACCTTCATGCCCTTCGAACGAATCTCTATCGACCCGGCCGTCTGCCACGGACAGGCCTGCATCAAGGGCACCCGCATTCCCGTCCACCAGATCGTCCGCATGCTCGCCAACGGCGACACAATCGACGATCTGCTCGCCGAGTATCCAACTCTCGCACGGGCAGATATCATGGCCTGCCTCGACTACGCAGCCGAACTGGCCGAAGAACAGGTCACCCCCATCCCGGCCGCCAGCCACTGACGGATGAAGATTCTGGTCGATCAGAACATTTCATGGGGCAAGCCGCCCTTCAGACTCGCGCCAGACGAAGTTTCTTGCATTCCTCCAGGACCTGGATGGCAAGATCACGGGTGATTGTGGGGAAGCCTTCCAGAAACTCATCGAGTGTTTCACCGTTCTCGAGGTAGTCAAAAAGCGTTTGCACGGGCACGCGAGTGCCACGAAACACCGGCGTTCCGTGCATCACTTCGGGGTCGCGCGTGATGGCTCCCTGCATGCTCCAATTGTGACCTGGAATCCGCCCGCAGCGATAGACCGCGATCGCCTACCCAGAATTGAATCCAGTTCGGCGCCGAAACCGCCCGATCCCCAACGCTCGCCCCTGACCTCGTTCCGCTCGGAGTCCACAACGGATTTCCCGCCGCTGAACCGTCAGCCGCCCCCGTCAGGGGGCGGGCACCCAAAGGTCTACCCCCGTGCGCCGAGACCGCTGAAAGCCCCGACCGTCAGGGAGGGGGAGACCCCGCCGGCAGCAGTCATCATACCTGCTCTCGTAAGTGATTCATGATCGCATTTCGGGCATTTTGGGGGACAGCACACTCAATCACTTCACCTCGAATCCAAGTGCCTTCGACAACAGCCAGCACCCAGACCGAACGAGGCAATTCGCCCGCCATGTTCTCTCAATCCAACAGGATGAGTCGCTCGCCAAAACGGTCACCGGTTTGATCGCCGAACACTCAGCCCCGCCCCCCCGGAAGGAGTCTGGTGATTGAGTGTGAGCCTGTCGGAATGAACGAAATGTCGACGAAGAATCAATAACTTACAGACCGAGCCTCGTTCGTAAGTTGTTGATTCCAGGTGCGGCAAAATCTATTTCCGACAGGCTCGTGTACTGTCCCCGAAACCCCGAAACCCTTCACTCGCTCCGTGGTAGTATTCTCATGGCGATTCTTCGCCCGGAGGTGCAACCGTGACCAAGTTAACCACTTGGCTCGTGCCTAACTTCCGTCTCCAGTTGTGCAGGTAGTAGCACGGGATTCCAAGCCGCGCCAGGGACCGGCTTAGACTACTGCTTGCTGATGCGTTCATGAAGCATCGCACTCAAACCTCGGCAGAGGAATGAGCCAATTGGAAACCTGGCCGTCGAAACACCCTTAAGTGGGTGGCTCGGCTGACAACCGGGCATTCGCCGTCAAGGGGCGACTTCGACACGCAAGCCGTCGGTCGGTGAGACTCGATTAGGGAGACAATCTGAGCAATCAGGTGTAATGGGTTCGATTCCCATCTCCCGGACCGCAAGGTAGCCGACGGGTTAGAGTCGCCCTGAAACAAACGAACTTCAATCTCCCATGCCAACCTTCAATCTCAACTGAATAGCGTTCGCTCATGCCATCAGTCCCACCGACCGTGATGCCGGCGTGTGCCAGGCATGCGGTTCTCGGATAGCCTTTACGAACCTGCAAGACGCAATAGCCTATGAAAGCCAATCATAGGTAGATAGAGACGCTTCCACCAACCCACAGGGCTGGCGGCAGCGTGTTTGTTTATGCGCGCGAATGCAAGTCAATTGTCAGGGGTCGCATGACAAAGAAGCCTGACAGCCTCTCGACTCCGTTCCCTCCCATCTGCTGAGGTTTTAAATTCGCCGATAGGGGGCAAATCCAGAGAGTGCCACGACTCCAAGCCTGTGCCATACGTTGAAGTACCGGCTCTCCTGCAAGGGAGGGTTTAAGCTCTACCTGCACCCACTCCGAGACACAACGGATTCCAGCGGCTAACTCCTGAAAGCTTGTCCCATACGGGCAAAGACCTTCTCTAACCGTGTCCCAACCCTCTGCTTAGTAGTTGGATTGATGCCCCCAAAGGTGTATGATTACACGGAGGCATCATGCGGATTTGGTACTTCGGAGCAAAGTCTGACTTGGCGTTTATGCAGGAGTTTCGGACTCTACTCATTGACTTTTGCAATCTTCGTACAAGAGTCGGGCAGCTTCACAGTTGGGATGATCATAACACTCCGGCCGCAAAGCAATTGAAAGCGGAGCATCTACATGTCCGGGCTGTCTACGCCAGAGCCGTGAACAAAGCGGACGAGATCGCTCGCAACAACCAAGTCGCTTATGTTTTACAAATGTACGATGCGCCGGTACGTGGAGGTCGCTATCTCGGAACGAGAAGTAT
>DNFG01000082.1 GCA_003487005.1 Bryobacterales bacterium | reverse complement strand
CCTCCCCACCCCGAGATCGCTTTCCCCGCCCCCGAGGCCGGCCCTCTGATGGTCGCCTCCCGCCAGAACGACTCGTACTTTGTCCAACCCGCCGCCGGCGCCGGCCAGGGCCTCTCCAATCCCGAGTACGCCGCCTTCGACGCCGCCGGCCTCCTCTGGGTCGCCAGCCGGGAAGCCGCCGCCCTCTGGCGTGTCGACCCCGCCACCGGCACAGTCGAGCGCTTCGACTCCCCGGCCCCCGGACGCGTCGAACGCCTCCGCCTCCGCGGCGCCCTCCTCGTCTCTTCCCCCGAGGAACCCGCTACCCAGATCGCCCTGCTCCACGATGGCCTCGCCGGCCTCAGTTGGGTTCCCGCGCCCACTGTGCCCGCCGAACTCGCCGCCGCGGAACCCGCCCAGGAGGTCCGTCAATGAAATCCCTTCTTTCCTCCCTCGCGGTCCTCGCGCTCCTCGTCACCGCCGGCGCCGATCCTCTCGCCGCCCAGGCCATCCGGACCAATACCGGCTTCCAGGCCAATGTCCTGCAACCCGGCGATGACGGCCCCAGCAGCCAGTCGACGCCTCTTGGCTTCACCATCAACTTTTTCCAGAAGAACTTCTCGAGTGTCTTCGTCAACCATAACGGCAACATCACCTTCGAGGGCGGCTTCCCGGACTATGACCCTGAGCCCATCAATGCCCTCAGCGTGCCCATCATCGCCCCCTTCTGGGCCGATGTGGACACCCGCGGCACCGGCACCATCTCCTACGGCCGCGACACCGTCGACGGGCGCCCCGCGTTCGCCGTCACCTGGAACGCTGTCGGCTACTACAGCCAGCGAACCGACCGCACCAATACCTTCCAGGTCGTACTCATCGACCGCTCCGATACCGGCACCGGCAATTTCGACATCGAAATGAACTATGACCGGATCCAGTGGGAAGTCGGCGAAGCCAGCCATGAATCCGGCGCCGGCGCCAACGGCGCCTGCCTTGTCGGCCCTCCGTCCTGTATCCCCGCCTCCGCCGGCTACTCCAATGGCTCCCGTGCGGCCGGCACCTCCTTCAGCATCGCGGGCTCCCTCGTCCCCGGCGCTTTCCTCGACAACAGTGGCGATCCCCTCATCCGCCGTACCTTCAACAGCACCGTCCCCGGGCGCCTCATTTTCCCCGCCCGTGGCGGCCAGGTCCAGCAGAGCACCATCACCAGCCTCAACCCCTCCTCCCGCAACGCCAACTCCGGTGATTTCGAACTCACCATCAATGGCAGCGGCTTCGTCTCCGGCGCTCAGGTCAACTTCGGCGGCGCCGTCCTGACTCCGGCCTCCGTCACCGCCTCCCAGATCGTGGTCCGCATCGGCAACAGTCTCATCCAGACTCCCGGCGCCATCCCCGTCAGCGTTCGCCAGGATGGAGCGAATTCCAATACCCTCAATTTCACGGTCGCCAGCGGCGGGCCCGTGCTCACTTCGCTCTCCCCCAGCAGCGTCGTCGCCGGATCGGCCGACTTCGACCTCACCCTCAGCGGCAGCGGCTTCCAGCAGGGCGCCGCCGTCATCTTCGGGGGCACGCTGCTCACCCCGGCCTCCGTCACCGCGTCCACGATCGTCGTTCGCGTCACCCGGAACCTCATCCAGACCCCCGAGGTGATTCAGGTCCGCGTCCGCCAGGGCAACATCGATACCCCGCCGCTGAACTTCAGCGTCACCACCGCCCCGGCGCCCTCCATCTCCTCGCTGTCGCCCGCCTCGGCCTTCGCCGGTTCTCCCGGCTTTGACCTCACCATCGCGGGCGCCAACTTCCAGCAGGGCGCGACAGTCCTGTTCGGCTCCACTTCCCTCACGCCGCGCTCCGTCTCGGCCTCCACCATCGTAGTCGCAGTCCCCGCCGACCTGATCGGGTCCGCCGGCACCGTCGGTGTCCGCGTCCGGCAGGGTTCCATCGACTCCAACACGGCCACCTTCACCGTCACCGCCACGACCGCTCCGGTCATCTCCTCCCTGTCGCCTACCAGCCGGCAGGTCAATTCCGGCGATTTCCAACTCACCATCACCGGCAGTAACTTCATCCCCGGTGCGCAGGTCCGCTTCGGCGGCGACGCCACCCTCACCCCAGCCTCTTTGACCTCCACTCAGATCGTGGTCAACATCGGCAACAGCCTGATCCAGAACACGGGCGATTATTATGTGACCGTCGTTCAGAACCAGATCAGTTCCAATCCCGTCGCCTTTACGGTGACTGCCGCCCCAATCGTGATTCCGCCAATCACCCTTAGCGGCGGCGGCGGCACTGTCACCCCCGGCGGCTCCGGCACGGCCACCCTCACCCTGCCCAGCCCCACCCCAGTCGCCCTCACCGGCACCCTTGAGCTCAACTTCACCCCAAACGCCACCGGACTCCCCTCCGGCTACGTTGATCCTGCCCTCCAGTTCGTTTCCGGAGGCCGGACCCTCACCTTCACCATCCCCAGTGGCGCCACCTCCGCCACCCTCCCCAACGGCGGCGCTTTTAATGCCGGCACCGTCGCGGGCACGATTACCCTGGTCATGACCGCCCTCCAGGGCGCCGGAGCCAGCCAACTGCCCAGCCCCGCCCCTTCATCCACGATCCAGGTCGCCCGCTCCGCCCCGGTCATCACCCCAGGCTCGGTGAAGATCGTCAACACCAGCTCTGGCCTCAACGTCGAGCTCCAGGGTTACTCCACGCCGCGCGACGTCACCACCGCCAACTTCACCTTTTCCGCCTCGGCCGCGGGGCGCATCGAAGGCAACAGCAGCTTCTCCATTCCTGTCAGCGGTCCATTCGCCTCCTGGTTCAACCTCGATGAAGGCCGGCAGAATGGCAGCCGCTTCGATGTCACCTTCTTGTTTACCGTCACCGGCGACGCCAACCTCATCCAGTCCGTGTCGGTCACCCTCACCAATTCCGCCGGCACTTCCACCGCCGTCAGCGGCGGCCGCTAACCCCTAACCCTTTCAAAACACAAAGGCCGGAGCACCTGCTCCGGCCTTTTCCTTCTACCCCCGCCCCTCCGGTCTGTGCGAAAATTTTCCGGTCAGGGTAGAATATTTCGCATGGGCGCTGCATCCAGTGCCCGCTGGGTTTTCATCTGATCAAGAGAACATGAAACGCGCGTGGCTGCATTCTTTCGCGGTCGCCGGCGCCTTCGCCGCCTTTGCGGCCGTCGGCGCGGGCGCGGCCCGTCCCTGGGGGACCGGGCCCGCCATCGCCTTCCATCTCCTGTTCGCCGTAATGATGGTCGCCACCGTCCGCACCTCCCGCGCCTGGGCCGGACCCGCCCTCCCCTTCCCTGACGGCGGCTTCCCCAGCCTCCGCGCCCTTGCCTGGATCACTCCCGCCGCCGTCCTGCTCCAGATCGCCCTCGGCGCGGCCTACCGCAACGAACTCCTCGGCCTCATTCCCCACGTCTCCTGGGCCTTCCTCACCGCTATCCTCGCCCTCGTCCTCGCCCTTTTCGTCCTCACCCAGGAAGCCCGCCACGCCCCCTTACGTGTCTGGGCCATCATCCTGCTCTGCGCCACCGGCGCGCAGGTCGTGCTCGGCGTCCTCGCCTTTGTCGCCCGCCTCAATCCTACCTCCGCCAGTCCCTTCACTGGCGCCATCCACGCCCACGTCGGCACGGGCACTCTCGTCCTCGGCGTCTCCGCCGCCATGTCCTGCTGGATTCTCCGCGACGCCATCCCGGCCTCTGCTTCCTCCAATTCATCCGACCCCCTCGAATCGGGGCGCCACTCATGAACGATTACCTCGCACTGACCAAGCCCCGCATCACCTGGCTCATCCTGATGAGCACCGCCATCGGCTACTATTTCGGACACCAGGGCGCCCTCGACTGGGCTCTCCTCTTCCACTGCCTGATGGGCACCGGCCTGCTCGCCTCCGGTACCGCCACCCTCAACCAGTGGTATGAACGCGATGCCGACGCCCGCATGCAACGTACCGGCCAGCGCCCCATCCCCGCCGGACGCGTCTCCCCCCTCAACGCCTTCCTCTTCGGCCTCGCCCTCATCGTCGCCGGCGCCCTCGAACTCGCCCTCGCCGTCAACCCCCTCTCCGCCTGGATCGGCTTCGCCACCGTCGCCTCCTACCTCTGCCTCTATACCCCCATGAAGCAGCGCTCCTGGTGGTCCACCACCGTCGGCGCTTTCCCCGGCGCCATGCCCCCCCTCATCGGCTTCGCCGCCGCCCGTGGCGTCCTCACCGCCGAAGCCTGGATCCTGTTCGCCATCATCTTCCTCTGGCAGTTCCCCCACTTCTACGCCATCGCCTGGATGTACCGCGACGACTACGCCCGCGCCGGCATCCGCATGCTCCCCGTCGTCGAACCCGACGGCCTCTCCACCTCCCGCCACATCCTCGGCTTCGCCC
>DNFG01000315.1 GCA_003487005.1 Bryobacterales bacterium | reverse complement strand
CAGCGGATTCGGGGAGGAGCCAGCAATCGCCGGCGCGGTAGGGGCGGGCGTTGAGAAGGCCATCGCCCTGAAGGACGAGGAGGAGCCGGAAGAAGTGGCGTGGACCGGTGAGGAGGATATCGCTGGAGTCCGCGGCGAGGAGGTCGGTCTGGAAGTAGGGGCAGCGGAGAAGGGTTTTGAGGGCGCCGTCTTCGAGGGGACCGGCGGGAGCGGGCCGGTGGGAAGCGGGGCCGAGATCGGCGACGGAGAGGGCCTCTTCGAGGTGGAGTTCGCGGGGGCGGCCGTAGTCGTAGAGGCGGTAGGTGGTATCGGAGAACTGCTGGATCTCGCAAAGAACGATCCCGGCGCCGAGGGCGTGGACAGTGCCGGCGGGGACAAAGACGGTGTCGCCGGCGTGAACGGGGATCCAGTCGAGGAGGTCTTCGATGGCGCCGGAGAGGGCGGCGGCACGGACAAGGTCGCGGGAGACGGGTTTGCGGAAACCGAGCGCGATGACGGCGCCGGGTTCAGCGCGCAGGATCTGCCACATTTCCGTTTTGCCGTTATCGAGGCCGCGGGCGCGGGCCTGGAGGTCGTTGGGATGGACCTGAACGGAGAGGCGTTCGCGGGTGAAGAGGAACTTGGGCAGCAGGGGCAGCGGGGAGGCAGAGGTGTACCAGACCTCGCCGATGGGTTCAGCGGGCGAGGGGAACCAGGGCTCGAGGTGCGTCGAGCCCCAGATCTTGGGACAAAACCGCGGGGTGAGGCGGACGGGTTGCTCAGGCAAGGCTGTCGGCAATGAACTGTTGGAAGCGGTCCAGGCCCTTGCCAATCGTTTCGAGCGAGGCGGCATAGCTGATGCGGACATGGGCATCGGTGCCGAAGGCTTCGCCGGGCACCACGGCGACATGAGCCTTTTCGAGCAGTTTTTCGGCGAATTCCATGGGGGTTTTGAGGCCATCGCGGCCGAGGACGGCGGCGATATTGGGGTAAGCGTAGAAGGCGCCGCGGGGTTCGGCGCACTGGACGCCGGGCATGGCGCGGAGGCGGTTGACGACGTAGTCGCGCCGTTCGCGGTATTCGGCGAGCATGGCGTCGACGGAATCCTGGGGGCCGAGGAGGGCTTCGATGGCGCCCTTCTGGGCGATGGAGGTGGGATTGGAGGTGGAGTGGGACTGGAGTTTGATGATGGCGTTACAGACGGCGGCGGGGGCGAGGGTGAAGCCGATGCGCCAACCGGTCATGGCGTAGGTCTTGGAGAGCGACCCAGCGACGATGACGGTGTCCTTCATGCCCTCCATGGAGGCGGCGGACCAGGGGTCGGAATCATAAAGGAAGCGGCAGTAGCATTCATCGGTCATGAGCCAGATGCCGCGGGACCTGGCGAGGTGGGCGATTTTCTCGAACTCCTCGCGTTCAACGAGGCCGCCGGAGGGGTTGGAGGGGGAGTTGATGATGATGAGGCGGGTTTTGGGGGTGATGGCGGCTTCGATGGCGGAGGCGTGGAGGGTGAAGCCTTCCGCCTCGTCGGTCTGGACGAAGACACACTTGCCGCCGGCGTAATTGACGACATCTTTGTAGGTGACCCAATAGGGGACGGGGATGATGACCTCGTCGCCTTCATTGAGGAGGACCTGGGTGAGGTTGAAGATGGTGTGTTTGCCGCCGACGGTGACGACACATTCGGCGGGGACGTAGCTGGTGCCGAAATCGAGTTTGTGGCGCTCACAGACGGCCTGGCGGAGTTCCTGGACGCCGGCCATGGCGGTGTAGCGGGTGAAGTTGGCGTCCAGGGCGGCGATGGCAGCCCGTTTGATGTTATCGGGCGTAGGGAAATCGGGTTCGCCCACACCGAAGTCGACGACATCAAGGCCGGCGCGGCGGAGGCGTTCGGCTTCGGCGGAGACCTTGGCGGTGGAGGAGACGCTGATCAACGAGATCCGGTCGGCGAGGGTGGCTGGAGCTTGCATGATACGGCTGAATTATCTTCTTTCTCGATTGTCGGACATCCGGCACTGGGGAGGCGGCTTCACGAACCGGGGGGCAGGCGCTGGCGCAGACGCGCTTCGACGCCCGGAGGGACCATCCCTGCGATTTCACCACCCAGCCGGAAGACTTCCTTCACCAGCCGGGAACTGATGAACGAATAAGCCTCTCCTGCCATCATAAACATGGTTTCGATGTTTGGGGCGAGGCGGCGGTTCATGAGGGCCATCTGGAGTTCGTATTCGTAGTCGGAAATGGCGCGGATGCCGCGGAGGATGACGGTGGCGTCGCGGCGGCGGGCGAAGTCGACGAGGAGGCCGTCGAAGCTATCGATTTCCACGTTGCCGTAGTGGCTGGTGGCTTCGGCGAGCATGGCCATGCGCTCGTCGACGGGGAAGAGGGGACTCTTATGTTCATTGCGAAGGACGGCGACAATGAGTTGGTCGGCGACGCGGACGCCACGCTCGATGAGGTCGAGGTGGCCGTGGGTGAGGGGGTCGAAGGTGCCGGGGTAGATGGCGACCAGATGGCGGGTCGATTCTGGCATGGCGGTCTGCCGTCATTCTAGCGGCTTTCGAGGCGGCTGAATCCCGCGGAGGCCGGCCGGCATCTATGGTCGTGTTGACAATAATTGTTGTCACGACTATTTAGATCAAGGAGCAAGTCATGAAACATCTGCTGGTGGTGGAAGCAAGCCCGCGGGGCGGGGCATCGTGGTCGCGGCGGGGGGCGGGGGGGG
>DNFG01000337.1 GCA_003487005.1 Bryobacterales bacterium | reverse complement strand
TGGACGAAAACTTCCTCAAGGACTGGCGCCGGATCCAGGCAGACGGCGTCAGCGAGGAAGGCCCGATCCCTGTCCAGTTGCGTCAGGTCGTCAACCCCCAACTGGGCATCGCCGACCGCTGCGTCTCCTGTCACGTTTCCATGGGGCCCGGAGAACAAGGTGTCCGGGGAGGCGAAACACTGCAGCCCCACCCTCCCGTTGTTCATGATCCCGCCGAATTCGGCTGCACCGTCTGCCATGGCGGCCAGGGCCAGGCCACTGAGAAGGCCGACGCCCACGGCCTCGTCCACTTCTGGCCCGAACCGATGCTCGACAAGTCGTTGAGTTACGCCGGCTGCGGCACTTGTCACGCAACGCTGGCCGTCCCTGAACGCGGCCAATACCGCGAGGCCGTCCTTGCCTTCGAACGGCTCGACTGCTTCGCCTGCCACCGGGTCGATGGGCGCGGCGGTACCATCCGCCCCGATGGCGGCGGCATGGAAGGCCCCGACCTCTCTCGCGCCGGACTCGGCTCCTATGACCCGGACTGGCACCGGAAACACCTCGAAAAGGCCAATACCGGACCGGAAAGCGCTTGGAAACGCGCATTCCGGCCCGTCAACGCGGAAGATCAGGCGCGCCTCGAAGTGTACCTGAGAACTCGCGTGGCCGCCCCACATCTCGTCGAAGCCAAGAGCATCTTCCATTCCTCCGGCTGCCTCGGTTGCCATCAGGTCAGCGGCACGGGCGGCGACGACGGCCCCGACCTCACCCTCGCCGGCTTTCGCGACCCCGGCCAGTCTGACTTCTCACAGGTGCCCGGCGAGCGCCGCATGCGCAACTGGATGATCGAACACTTCCGCTCCCCTGCCGCCATCGTCTCTGGTTCCCTCATGCCGCCGGTTTCGTTGAGTGCGAAGGAACTCGATCAACTCACGCTCTATGCGCTCTCCCTGCGCCGCAAGGAACTTCGCGATGCCTACCTGCCGAAGGACCGCGTCCGCGCCGTCAAATTCGGCGAGCGGGAATTCGCCTCCGATGGCGCCACCATCTACGGCGCCTTCTGCGCCGGCTGTCATGGCGCTGACGGCCAGGGCCGCCGCGCCCCCGGCCTCACCGCCTTCCCGTCCATCGCAAACCCTGATTTCCTGTCGCTGGTTACCGACGAATTCCTCGAGCAAAGCATTAAGCGCGGACGCCCCGGAAGACGGATGCCCGGTTGGCTCAAGGAAGGCGGCTTGCACCCTCAAGAAGTTCGCGCCGTGGTCGCTCATTTGCGCCGGCTTGGCGGCACGTCGTATTCCCCGGACGGCCTGCCCGGCCGCTGGATCGAGGCCGCGCCCCAACCCGGCGCCCGTCTTTTCGCCGTCGCTTGCGCCGGATGCCACGGCGAGGCCGGCAAGGGCGCCGACGCCCCCGCCCTCAATAATCCAGTTCTTCACGAACTGGCCACCGACCGCTTCCTCGTCGAAACCATCGCCAACGGGCGGCGCGGCACCACCATGCAGGGATTCCTGACGGCCACACCCGTCCGCCCTGCTTTCACCCGCGAGGAGATCCACTCCATCGTGGCGTATCTCAGGTCCTTGGCTGGAGGCAAATCATGAGTGGCAAACTCGACAGACGCGACTTCTTTGGCATGGTGACCGCTGCCGGTTTCGGCGGACTCGTCGCCTCCACCCGCGATGCGTGGGGACTCGATGCGGTGCAGAACCCCCTCGCCGCTTACCCCGACCGCGGCTGGGAAAAGGTCTATCGCGACCTGTGGAAGTATGACTCCGTCTACACCTTCACCTGCGCGCCCAACGACACCCACAATTGCATCCTCAACGCCTACGTCCGCAATGGCGTCGTCACGCGCATCGGCCCCTCCATGCGCTATGGCGAGGCCACGGACCTCCTCGGCAACTCGACCACCCACCGCTGGGACCCTCGTGTCTGCCAGAAAGGCCTCGCCCTCACCCGCCGCTTCTATGGCGACCGCCGCGTCAGCGGATGCATGATCCGCGCCGGTTACAAGAAGTGGTACGAGGACGGTTTCCCCCGCGAAAACGACGGCCTCCCGCCCAAAAAGTACTTCAACCGTGGCCGTGACGAATGGCTCCGTATCTCTCACGACGAAGGCGCCACCATCGCCGCCGCCGTCCTCAAGAACATCGCCGAAACCTACTCGGGCGACGAGGGCAAGCGCCGCCTCAAGGCCCAGAAGTACGACGACGTTTGCATCGAAGCCACCCGCGGCGCCGGCGTCCAGACCATGAAGTTCCGTGGCGGCATGCCTCTGCTCGGCATCACCCGCATCTTCGGCATGTACCGCCTCGCCAACTCCATCGCTCTCCTCGACGCTCACGTCCGCAAGGTCGGCCCCGATCAGGCCCTCGGAGCCAAAGGCTTCGACAACTACTCCTGGCACACCGACCTGCCCCCAGGCCACCCCATGGTCACCGGCCAGCAGACCGTCGAGTTCGACCTCAACTCCGTCGAGCACTGCAAAACCGTCGTCGTCTGGGGCATGAACTGGATCACCACCAAAATGCCCGACGCCCACTGGCTCACGGAAGCGCGGCTCAAGGGCGTCAAGGTCGTCGTCATCGCCTGCGAATACTCCGCCACCGCCACCAAGGGTGACGACGTGATTGTCGTCCGGCCCGGCACCACGCCCGCCCTCGCGCTCGGCCTCGCCAACGTCATCCTCAAGGAAAAGCTCTACGACGCAACCTACATCCGCCAGTGGACCGACATGCCCGTGCTCGTCCGCACCGATACGCTCAAATGCCTCCGCGCCCAGGATGTCTTCGGCGGCGCGCTCACGGACCTCAAGAACACCCGCGTCCTCGCCAAAGGTGAAACCGAACCCCCAGCCATCAACCACACTGCCCACATCACCACCGCCGCCATGCGCGACGAATGGGGCGACTTCGTCTGGTGGGACCGCGCCGTCGATGCCCCCAAGCTTCTCACCCGCGACATGGTCGGCGCCAATTCCAACATCAACGACCCCCTCCTCGACGGCTCCGTCGACGTCAGACTCGCCGATGGCAATGCCGTCCGCTGCCGACCCGTCTTCGACCTCATCCGCGAATACGCCGCGCACTTCACGCCCAAGACCACCGAAGAGATCACCTGGGCTCCCGCCGCCGCCGTCGAAGCCCTCGCCCGCGAAATCGCCCGCAACCCTGGCACCACGCTCTTCGCCATCGGCATGGGCCCCAACCAGTTCTTCAACAGCGACAATAAGGACCGCGACACCCTGCTCCTCGCCGCCCTCACCGGCAACATCGGCCGCATCGGCGGCAACGTGGGCTCCTACGCGGGCAACTACCGCACCGCCCTCTTCAACGGCTGCCCTCAATACATCAACGAAAACCCCTTCGACATCGAACTCGATCCCGCCAAACCCGCCCGCCCCAAACAGTACTGGCGCGCCGAATCCGCCCACTACTACAACCACGAGGACCATCCCCTCAAGGTCGGCAACAAACTCCTCACCGGCTCCACCCACATCCCCGCTCCCACCAAATCCATGTGGTTCGCCAACGCCAACTCGATCCTCGGCAACGTCAAATGGCACTTCAACACCGTCATCAACGTCCTGCCCCGCATCGAAATGATCGCCGTCAATGAATGGTGGTGGACCGCCTCCTGCGAATGGGCCGACATCGTCTTCGGCGTCGACTCCTGGGCCGAACTGAAACATCCCGACATGACCGCGTCGGTCACCAATCCCTTCCTCGTCGTCTTCCCCAGGACACCCCTCAAGCGGGTCTTCAACACCATGGGCGACATTGAGGTCCAGGCCCTCGTCGGCGAAAAACTCGCCAAACTCACCGGCGACCAGCGCTTCCTCGATTACTGGAAATTCGTCCGCGACTTCCGCGCCGACGTCTACCTCCAGCGCATTCTCGACCACTCCTCGAACACCAGGGGCTACCGCTTCACCGAACTCGAAGCCAAGGCGAAACAGGGCATTCCCGCTCTTCTCAATAGCCGCACCACGCCCAAAGCTGTCGGCTACGACCAGGTCACCGATTCGAAGCCCTGGTACACCAAATCCGGCCGACTCGAGTTCTATCGCGACGAGGACGAGTTCATCGAAGCCGGCGAAAATCTCCCCGTCCACCGCGAACCCGTGGACTCCACTTTCTACGAACCCAACGTCATCGTCGCCCCCAGACACGAAGCCATCCGCTGTACCGGTCCCGAACAGTACGGCGTCAAGCGTGACGACCTGAGCTGCGAAACCCGCTGCGGCCGCAACGTCGTCCTCACCTGGGAGGAAACCAGAAAGACCTCCCACCCCCTCGCGAAGCAGGGCTTCAAGTTCATCTTCCACACCCCCAAAGACCTCCAACCCCCTCGCGAAGCAGGGCTTCAAGTTCATCTTCCACACCCCCAAATACCGCCACGGCTCGCATACCCACCCCATAAATCGGGAAGACACCGTGGAGGGGAAGAG
>DNFG01000399.1 GCA_003487005.1 Bryobacterales bacterium | reverse complement strand
CCCCCCCCCCCCCCCCCCACCCAGCGCCCCCAGCCCCCTGTCCCCCCTGTATTTTTTCCCAACCAAACCCAACCTTGCCCCCCACCCCCCCCGCCGCGACCGCGAACGCGCCGCCCGCCTTGTTGAATCCGGCGCCGCCCCCGCCCGCCGTCTTGATGAGGCCCGCACCCTTGAAGCCACCCTCGAGGCGCGCCTCCAGGCCGCCGACACGCGCCTCGCGCAGTACGAAACCTCCAGCGCCGCTGAGCCGACTCCCCGCGGCGCCAAACTCTTCGCCCTGCGCGCACCCATCTCCGGCATCCTCACCGAAACCACCGCCGCTCCCAACGCGAACGTCAAAGCCGGCGAAACCCTCTTCCGCATCCTCGATGCCGACACAGTATATATCTCTGCCCTTGTCCTCGAATCCGCCCTCCCTTTGATCCAGCACCTCTCCGGCGCGCAACTCGAACTCCCCGCCTCCGATCAACTCCTCCCGCTCACCCGGCTCATCTCGATCGGTCGCGTCATCGACCCCCAGACCCGCACCTTCCCCGTCATCTACCAACTCGATAATCGCGCCCGCCTCGTCGCCATCAACCAGACCCTCCACGCCCGCCTCCTCACCCAAGCCGCGGCCGCGGCCCCGGTTGTCCCCGAATCCGCACTCGTGGACGACTCCGGCCGCCCCGTCGTCTATGTCCAGGCCGCCGGCGAAGCTTTCCTCCGCCGCCCCGTCCGCCTGGGCATCCGTGAAACCGGCGCCGTGCAGATCCTCGAAGGCGTCGCCGCCGGCGAACGCGTCGTCACCCGCGGCGCGCACCTCCTGCGCCTTGCCTCTCTCTCCACCCAGGCCCCCGCCGAAGGGCACGTCCACTAAGGAGCCTCGCCATGCTTGACGGCCTCATCCGCTGGTCCCTTCGCAACCGCGCCGCGGTAGTCTTCCTGACCTCCGCCCTCCTCATTTGGGGTGGCTACACGCTTCGCACCATTCCCCTCGACGTCCTCCCCGACCTCACCGCGCCCACCGTCACCGTCCTCGTCGAAGGCCGAGGCATGGCGCCCACCGAACTCGAAGCCCTCGTCACATTTCCCATCGAATCCGCCCTCAATGGCGCTCCGGGCGTCCGCCGCATCCGCTCCGCCACCGCCGTCGGGGTCGCGGTTATCTGGGTCGAATTCCAATGGGGCGAAGACATATACCGTGCCCGCCAGACCGTCAATGAACGTCTCGCCCTCGCCTCCGCCACGCTCCCGGCCGGCGTCGATCCGCCTTACCTCGCCCCCATCTCCTCCATCATGGGCGACGTCCTCTTTGTCACCCTCGAGTCCGATCGCCACTCCCAGATGGAACTGCGGACCATTGCCGAGACCACCCTCCGCCGCCGCCTCCTCGCCGTCCCGGGCGTCGCCCAGGTCGTCCCGAGTGGTGGCGACATCCGCCAGTACCAGGTGCTCGTCGACCCCACCCTCCTCCGCCAGTTCGACGTCTCCCTTGACGATGTCCAGTCCGCCCTCGGCGCCGGCAGCCAGAACGCCTCCGCCGGTTTTCGCGTCACCGGCGGCCAGGAATATCTGATCCAGGGTGTCGGGCGCGCTGCGACTGAAGCCGACATCGGCGCCATCGCTCTCACCGCCCGTGCCGGACGCCCCATCTTCATCCGGGATATCGCCCAGGTCCGGATCGGTCCCGGCCTCAAGCGTAGCGCCGCCTCCCATGACGCCAAACCGGCCATCATTCTCGGCATCCAGAAACAGCCCGGCGCCAATACCCTCGTCCTCACCCAGAACCTCGATGCCATCCTTGATGACATCCAGTCCTCCCTCCCCGCGGGCATGGTGATCGACAAGAACGTCTTCCGCGCCGCCGACTTCATCGAGCGCGCCCTCTCCAACCTCTCCCTCGCCCTCCGCGACGGCGCCCTCCTCGTCGTCATCGTCGTCGCCCTCTTCATGATGAACTTCCGCGCCGCCTTCATCACCCTCCTCGCGATCCCCATCTCCCTGCTTGCCGCCGTCCTCACCATGAACTGGTTTGGGTTCACCCTCAACACCATGAGCCTCGGCGGCCTCGCCATCGCCATCGGCGAACTCGTCGACGACGCCATTATCGACGTCGAGAACGTGATGCGCCGCCTCCGCCAGAACAGCCTCAAGCCCGAAGACGAACGCCTGCCCCCCCTGGAAGTGATCTACCGCGCCAGCAGCGAAATCCGCTCTTCCGTGTTCTTCGCCACCGTCATTGTCATCCTCGTTTTCCTCCCCCTGTTTGCTCTCTCCAGCGTCGAAGGCCGCCTGCTCACCCCCCTCGCCTTCGCCTACATCGTCTCCCTGACCGCCTCCCTTGTCGTCGCCCTCACCATCACACCCGCTCTCTGCTCCTTCCTCCTTCCCAATGCCCGCTCCGTCCTCAAAGGTCACGAACCCTGGCTGGTCACCCGTCTCAAGCGCATCTTCCAGCCTTCCCTCCGCTGGTCCCTCGACCACCCCGCCCTCCTCGCCGGCTCAGCCTTCCTCCTCCTCGCCGTCGCCGGTTTCTTTCTCGCCCGCGCCGGACGCTCCTTCCTCCCCGAATTCAATGAAGGCACCCTCACCGTCTCCGCCGTCACCCTCCCCGGCACCAGTCTCGCCGACTCCGACCACCTCGCCCGCGCCCTCGAACGCATCCTCCTGTCCGTCCCTGAGGTCTCCTCCACCGCCCGCCGCACCGGCCGCGCCGAACTCGATGAACACGTCCAGGGCGTCGAATCCTCCGAACTCGAAGTCACTCTCGACATGCGGGACCGCTCCAAGGAGGAAATCCTCGCCGACATCCGCCAGCGCGTCGCCCTCCTTCCCGGCATGAACGTCACCCTCGGCCAACCCATCTCCCACCGCATCGACCACATGCTTTCCGGAACTCGCGCCAATATCGCCGTCAAAATCTTTGGCGACGACCTCCTCCACCTCCGCGCACTCGCCGCCCAGGCTCAGGCCGCCATCCGGTCCATCCCCGGTGTCGTCGACCTCTCCATCGAACAGCAGACCGACATTCCCACCGTCCGCGTCCGCGTCCGCCCCGAAGACGCCGCCCGCCACGGACTCCGCCCCGGCGAGGTCGCGACCAAAATCCAGACCGCCTTCATCGGCATCGAAGTGAACCGCGTCCTCGAAGGTCAACTTTCTTTCCCCCTCGTCGTTCGCTACCCCGAAACTCCGATGCACGAACTCGCCTCCATCGGACACACCCTCATTGACGCCCCCTCCGGCGCCAAAATTCCCCTCCACACCGTCGCCGATATCTACGAAGACCGCAGCCCCAACTTCATCAGCCGCGAAAACGGCCAGCGCAAAATCGTCGTCCAGTGCAACGTCGCCGGCCGCGACCTGCTTGGGGTCGTCCGCGAGATCGAAGCAGCCGTCAACGCCGGAGTTCCCATGCCTGCCGGCTACCGGGTCGAGTATGGCGGCCAGTTCGAGAGCGAAGCCGAAGCCTCCCGCCGCCTCCTGCTGCTGGGCGGCGCCGTCATCCTGGCCATCCTTCTGCTCCTCGCCTCCGCCTTCCACTCGACCCGCGACGCCCTCATCATCATGCTCAATCTCCCCCTCGCCCTCGTCGGCGGCGTAGTGGGCGTCTACCTCGCCGGCGGCGTCCTCTCCGTCGCCTCCATCATCGGCTTCATCGCCCTGTTCGGCATCGCCACCCGCAACGGCATCATGCTCATCGCCCACATCCGCCACCTGCGCGAGAAGGAAGGCGTCACCGACCTGCGCCAGGCCGTCCTCGCCGGCGCGACCGAACGCCTCTCCCCCATTCTCATGACCGCCCTGACCGCTGCCCTCGCCCTCGTCCCCATTGCCGCCGGCATGGGCAAACCCGGCAGCGAAATCCAGGCGCCGATGGCGATGGTCATCCTCTTCGGACTTATCTCCTCCACCGCCCTGAATATGGTCGTCGTGCCCGCCATCTACTACGCCACCAACCGGCCCAGGTAGACCTCCCCGCCAGTCAGGCGGTCCTCACAGCAGTTGGACGATCTCGGGACCCAGGTCGCGGTCGCCAATCCAGATACTCTCTCCCGCCGAATTCGAGACGGCCGCCTGGTAGCCGCACACCCCCGCGGGTACATTCTCGTCGGTGTAGCCGACCGAATCCGGAAGGAGTTCAACGACGCCGAACGCCTCATCTTCGACACAGGCGTTCCCCCGCACGATAAACCGCCTCAGAAGATACTTCTCCTCATTCATCGCAACGTCCATCCAGGTGATCCTGGCGCTGCGAGGCCCGCGCCCGTCCGCCGGGCCTGGGGACAACACCACATTCACCCGCACGGGCGGTTGTGGCCGGCTATTTGGCGGTGGTGTCCTTGACCCAACCCACGCGGGCTCGAAGCTCGAGAGTCCTCCTGCGCTTTCCGCCGCCACGGCGTAGCCGCACACCACGGACTTGGGCGACATATCGTCGAAACTGGTCGCCTTGGGTGGCGCGGAGGCCAAAAAGGAGCGGTCCGGTATGCAGTCCTCGCCGGCTTTCACGTAGCGCATGAGCCGGAACCCCGTCACTTCCTCGGCAGGAGCCGCCCAGCTTACATGACCCGTGTTGATTCGCGTCTCCGCGTACGTGCGAACCCCCAACTCCGCCTTCACCTGGCTCGGCGCACGCGGCGACTGCGGCCGCCCGCTCACCAGATCCACGAACCGGATCCGGTGATTCTCGTAATCCGTGATGTACAGGTTGCCCACCACATCCACGGCAACCGAGAAGGCGTCGATGCCCGCCCCCAGCGCCGGCCCTCCATCCCCACTGAACTCCCTCGATGGCCCCCCGGCCATCCGCCGCAGAATCCCAGTCTTCCCATCCACCCGGTGCACCCCCGTCTGGTCCGCCACATGAACGCTCCCGTCCCCGGCCACCGTCACTCCGCGCGGGCCGCTCAGCGGCGACTCCGCCCCCGGTACCCCATCCACTGCCACCCCCATCGCACCCGTCCCCACAATCGTCTCCAGCCTGCCGGTCCATGGCTCCATCCGGACAATCCGGTGCCCATGATTCGAGGCCACATACAGGCGGCCCTCGGCATCCGTCGCGAGCCCGTTGGGCGAATCCACCTTTGGCAACGGGCGGACCGCCCCCGCCGGGTCCACCCGCTTCAGACGCTCCACATACCATTCGCTCAGGAAGAGATTACCAGCCGGATCAATCGCGACCCCCGTCACCGG
>DNFG01000501.1 GCA_003487005.1 Bryobacterales bacterium | reverse complement strand
CTCGCTCTTCGCCCAGGGAGGCGCCGAGGAGGTCCGGATCACTCTCGGCAAGAGCGTCGTCATCGACTATCCCGAGGATGTCGCCCGCATCTCCACTTCCAATCCCGATGTCGTCGACTACGTCCCCGTCTCCACCCGCGAGATCCTCCTTCATGCCCGCGGCGTCGGTGTGGCCACCCTCGTCGTCTGGGCCAAGTCCGGCCAGCGCAATTTCTATAGCCTTTCCGTTGAACAGGATCTCGCCCCCGTCCGCAAGCTCCTCAAGGATACCTTCCCCGAGGAGGATATCCACGTCATGGGCGCCCAGGACTCCCTCAGCCTCACCGGACTCGTTTCCACCCAGGCCGTCGCCGACCGCGCACTCGCCATCCTCCAGCCAGTCGCCAAAAGCGTCGTGAACCACCTCCGCGTCCGCCCGCTGCCCGTTGACCAGCAAATCCTCCTCCGGGTCAAGTTCGCCGAACTGAATCGCAACGCCAGCGAATCCTTCGGCGTTAACCTCCTCTCCACCGGCGCCATGAACATGCCCGGCACCACCACCACCCAGCAGTTCTCCGCCCCCAGGCCTTCCAACGTTACCGGCGTCATCGGCGGAGCCACCGAAGGCACCAGTTCCTCCTTCACCCTCACCGACGCCCTCAATATCTTCGCTTTCCGGCCCGACCTCAACCTCGGAGCCGTCATCCGCGCCCTCCAGCAGCAGGGCCTCCTCCAGATCCTCGCCGAACCCAACCTCGTCACCAGCAACGGCAAGGAAGCCAGCTTCCTCGTCGGCGGCGAGTTTCCCGTGCCCGTCCTGCAGGGCGGCGCCAACGCCGGCGCGGTCACCGTTCAGTTCCGCGAATTCGGCATCCGTCTCACCTTCAATCCCCAGATCACCGAAAACGGGACCCTCAAAATGTCCGTTAAACCCGAGGTCTCCACCATCGACCTCGCCAATTCGGTCAACCTCAGCGGCTTCACCATCCCCGCTCTCGCCACCCGCCGCATCGAGTCCACCATCGAACTCGGCCCCGGACAGAGTTTCGTCATCGGCGGCCTCATCGACGACCGCGCCAACGAGACCTTCTCGCGCATCCCCGGCCTCGCCAGCATTCCCCTGCTCGGCGAACTCTTCAAGAGCCGCTCCATCAACCGCGCCAAAACCGAACTCCTCGTCATGGTCACCCCGGAAATGGTCCAGCCACTCGATTCCATCGATCCCAAGGCTCAACCCCATCTCCCCGTCCCGGCACTGCCCCCCGGCCTGCTCCCCGGCGGCATCCCCGGCCACCCCACCGATCGCGCCCCCGTCACTCCGGCCAAGGACCGGAAGGACCTCTTTCGCGTGGAACCCAAATCAGGGAAATCCGGCCGGTAGCCCCGTCTCCTGGCTCGAATATGGCGGACTAAGCAATCATGGCGTCTCGAGGTCTCAACCGGGAAACAGCGCTGACCACCCTCCTGATCTGTCCTGACAAGGAACTCGGGGCTCAGGTCGGTAAGGCCCTCGCCGAACCTCGCGTCTTCGAGCTTCTTTCGGACCTGCGCAGCTATCCCCAAACCTCCACGCTCGAAATCCGCCTCCGCCAGATCCAGCCCGAGGTCGTCCTCGTCGACCTCGCCACTGATCTCAACGCGGCACTCGAAGTCGTCCGCATCATTGCCGGCTGCCAGCCGCCCATTCAGGTCGTCGGGGTTCACCACCTCAACGATGCCTCCATCCTGCTCCAGAGCCTCCGCGCCGGTGCCTGCGATTTCCTCTGCGCTCCCTTCGCCTCGGACGCCCAGCGCGAAGCCGCCGCCCGCATCCGCCGTCTTCGCCAGCCCGAAGGCGGCGAACATCAGGACCACGGCAAGGTCATCGTCTTTACCTCCACCAAGCCCGGTTCCGGCGCTTCCACCCTCGCCACCCAGGCCGCTTTCGCTCTCCGCCGCGCCACCGGGCAGAAAATCCTGCTCGCCGATTTCGACATCATGGCCGGCTCCATCGCCTTTAATCTCAAACTCAACCCCACTTACAGCCTCCTCGATGCCGTCGAACGCTCCGAGAGCCTCGATCCCGCCACCTGGGCCTCCCTCACCGTCAGCGCCAACGGTATCGATGTCCTCGCCGCCCCGGAATCCGCCCAGTCCGAACAGATCGAGACCAGCCGCATCCACGACGTCATCGAGTGCGCCCGCGCTCTCTATGACTGGGTCGTCGTGGACCTGCCCACCGTTTTTCACCCTCTCAGCCTCTTCGCCCTCTCCGAAGCCGACCGCTCCTTTCTCGTCTCCACCTGCGAACTGCCCAGCCTCCACCTCGGCCGCCGCGCCGTCGGCCTTCTCTCCCAGCTGGGCTTTGAGCAGGAGCGCTGTCAGATGCTCGTCAACCGCTTCGGAAAGCGCGACAACATCACCATTGTCGACATGGAGAAGATCTTCGGCTGCCCCGTCGCCGCCACTTTTCCCAACGATTACTACGCACTGCACAAGGTCGTCACCCGCGCTGAACCCCTGCCCGCCGAGTGTGAACTCGGCAAGGCCATCTCCAGGATCAGCGGCATGGTCGCCGGCCTCGCCCAGCGCGATAACAAGCCCGCCGGCAACCTCTTGGAGACCAGACCCGTTTTGTCTGAAAGTTAGCTCTCAAGTTTTTTGCCCGCTCGCCCGATGAATGTACAGCGGCAGCCATTCAGATCCGGCCCCGCAGTGAGTAGCGAAGAAGATGATTCCGACCACCGATTCCAAACCGATCACCAGCCTCAGCTGGGAACAGCGCCTGCTGAAGAATGCCGGCCGTCCGAAGTCTTCGCTGAAACCCGAATACCAGGAACTCAAGTTCACCCTCCACCGCAAGCTCCTCGACAAGATCAACCTCGAAGCGCTTGCCACCATCGATAATCAGCGCGTCCGCGGCGAGGTCCGCCAGGCCCTCATTTCGCTCATCGACAGCGAACCCACCCTCCTCAGCGCCCTCGAAAAGCAGCAGATCTGCGACGAGGTCCTTGATGAGGTCTTCGGCCTCGGCCCCCTCGAACCCCTGCTCCAGGACCCCACCATTTCCGACATCCTCGTCAACGGCTCCAAACAGGTCTACGTCGAGCGCAAGGGCCTCCTCGAAATGACCACCGTCACCTTCCGTGACGACCAGCACCTGCTCCGCATCATCGACAAGATCGTCAGCCAGGTCGGGCGCCGCGTCGACGAGTCCAACCCCATGGTCGACGCCCGCCTCTCCGACGGCTCCCGCGTCAATGCCATCATTCCTCCGCTCGCCCTCGACGGGCCCGTCATGTCCATCCGCCGGTTCTCGCAGGACAAGCTCATGCCCGCCGACCTCGTCGAGAAGAAGGCCCTCACCCAGGGCATGATGGAACTGCTTGAAGCCGCCGTCAAAGCCCACATGAATATCATCATCATCGGGGGCACCGGCGCCGGCAAAACCACCCTGCTCAACGCGCTCTCCTTCTTCATCAACCCCAAGGAGCGCATCGTCACCATCGAAGACGCCGCCGAACTCCAGCTCAAACAGCCCCACGTCGTCCGCCTCGAAACCCGTCCCCCCAACCTCGAAGGCCATGGCGCCGTCCGCCAGCGTGAACTGCTCATTAACAGCCTCCGTATGCGCCCCGACCGCATCGTCGTTGGCGAAGTCCGCGGCGCCGAGGCGCTCGACATGCTCCAGGCCATGAACACCGGCCACGACGGCTCTCTCACCACCATCCACGCCAATACCCCGCGCGACGGCATCTCCCGCCTCGAGGTCATGGTCTCCCTCGCCAATGCCTCCATGCAGTTGATCTCCATCCGCCAGCAAATCGCCAGCGCCGTCAATATCCTCGTCCAGGCCGCCCGTCTCAGTGATGGCTCCCGCCGCGTCATCAACGTCACCGAAGTCACCGGCATGGAAGGTGAAGTCGTCACCCTCCAGGACATCTTCGTCTTCGAAAAACGCGGACTCTCCCCCGATGGCCGCGTCATGGGCCGCTTCGCCGCCACCGGCATCCGCCCCAAATTCTACGAAAAACTTCTCGCCGCCGGCATCCGGCTCCGCCCCGACTTGTTCGACGAAGTGGTGGAGGTCTGACCCCATGAACTTCGTCCTCGTCGCCATCCTCGTTTGGGCCCTCGTCATGGGCGCCTGGTGGTTCCTTACCCGCTCCATCAAGAACGCCGACGCCGATCGCATCAAATCCAGGCTGCTCGGCGCACCCCGCGGTTCCAAGCGCGGCGGCAAGAAGTCCAAGAATTCACCGTCTCTCCTCTCGGAAGAGGACCTCACCACCGGCAAATTCGTCCTCGGTCTGCTCCAGAAGTTCCAACTCCAGGACCAACTGCGCAAGATGCTCGAACAGGCTGGCCTCAAATGGAATGTCGCCCGCCTCATTCATATGTGTCTCGCCCTGTTCCTCGGCGGATTCGCGGTCGCCTGGCTCTTCCTCCCAGGCCAGTATCAGGCCTTTGCCGCTCTGCCCGCCCTCGCCACCGGCTCGCTCCCCCTGCTTCATGTTTCACGGCTCCGCAAGAAGCGCATGTTCAAGTTCGAGGAACAGTTCCCCGAGAGCCTCGAGTTCGTCGCCCGCTCCATGCGCGCCGGACACGCCTTCTCGGTCTCCCTCGAAATGCTCCACCGCGAGTTCCAGGAACCTCTCGCCGGCGAGTTCCGCCGCACCTTCGAGGAACATAACCTGGGCCTCCCCCTCGATACCGCCCTCCAGAAACTCTCCAAGCGCGTTCCGACCCTGGACGTCCATTTCTTCGTCTCCGCCGTCCTGCTCCAGAAAAGGACCGGCGGTAACCTCGCCGAAATTCTTGACAAACTCGCCTACGTCATTCGCGAACGCTTCAAGCTCCGCGGCAAAATCCGCGCCATCAGCGCCCACGGCCGGATGACCGGCATCGCCCTTTCCTCCATCCCCATCGGCGTCGCCGCTCTCATGCTGCTCACCAACCCCGATTACGTCACCTTCTTCGTCAGGGAGGAGATCGGAAACATGATGGCCGTGGCCGGCGTCATCCTCCAGATCCTGGGCTACGGCATCATTCAGAAAATTGTGGATATCGAGGTCTAGCCGGAAGGAAAAAGCGCACTATGCTACCCCTCATTATCAGCTTTCTCCTGTTTG
Organism: Bryobacterales bacterium; assembly: GCA_003487005.1. Classification (GTDB taxonomy): domain Bacteria; phylum Acidobacteriota; class Terriglobia; order Bryobacterales; family Bryobacteraceae; genus PNKE01. The sequence goes on along the minus strand of DNFG01000501.1, from coordinate 92 downwards.
TCGGCATCGTCATCGGCATCACCGTTCTCGGACTCCGCCTCTGGGTCCGGCCCAAGGAAGCCATCGAACGCGTCACCGCCACCGCCGTCGAG
>DNFG01000463.1 GCA_003487005.1 Bryobacterales bacterium | reverse complement strand
ATGTCCGCCACCGCCCCCACCGACAGATGCCCCAATTCCGGCTTGCCGATCATCCGCGCCGGCATCACCGTCGACCGCCGGACCACCTCCCGCAACGGCATCCCCATCGCCAGGAATTTTGACATCGTCGTCGGCATGTCAATCATGCCCAAATTCATGCTCTGGGTGTGCAAATCGGTCGAAATCGAGTCCGGCCAGAAGCCCTGCGCCACCGCCGGAACCGCATTCCGGAACGCGAAACTCCCGCCGCCATGCCCCACGTCGAACTTCACTCCCCGTTCCCGCGCTCTCCCCAGATAGTCAAACAGCTTGCCATCGGTGTCCAACCACGGCACCGGCGCCCGGAACGCGTGCGTCGCGATGTCGCCGGGCCTCAACATCTCGTCCACCAGTTTCCAGAACGGCCGCTCGGCCCGGAACCACCCGAAATCCACCATCAACGGGATCCCCGCCAGTTTGCCGGCCTCCAGCGACTTCTCGACCGCCGTCCAACTGCCGTCCTCCCAGTGCGCGGTTTTCACCCCGACCACCACATCCGCGTGCTTTTTCGCCAGTTTCGCCACCTCCTCCGGCAGCATGTCCTCGGCGTGCTGCTCGACCATGTTCGACAGCATCCCGAACCCGGCTATATTGATGAAAGCAAAGACCCGCGTCTTCGCCCGGTCGATCACCGTGTGCCGGAAGGTCTCGAAATTCCGCCAGCCCGACGACCCCGCGTCGGCCATCGTCGTCACTCCGGTCCGGAAGCTGAAATCGTCCGGCCGGACACTGTTATCGCCCGCCCAGACGTCCTTAATGTTCGTGGAATGAAAGAGATGGACATGAATGTCCACCAGTCCGGGCGTCAGGACCAACCCCTTCACGTCCAGCACCCGCTTGGCCCCCGCCGGATCAAGGCTCTCAGCCACTGCCGCCACGCGCCCGTCGCGGATCCCGACATCGCGCAGTCCGTCAATTCCGTTCGCCGGATCGATCAACCGCCCGCCCCGCAACAGCACATCAAAGTTCTGGGCGGCCGCGAGGCCGCCCAGAGCGAAGAAAAGGATGAGGATTCGCGCCATGACGCTATCCTACACGGCGCGATGGTCTACTTGCTGCGTACCACTTCGAGTTCGTTCGACACCGACATTGCGCCGAACACGTTGTTGACCCGCGCTTCGGCCACCTGCCGGTCCACCGGGCTATCCACGACACCGGCCAGCGTCACATGGCCGTTGTTCACGATGATCCGGATCGGATGGTTGCCCGGAGGCGGATCGTTGGTGATGCCGACGGCAATCCGCGCGGGCGACATCATCAGCGGCACGCCCCGGTTCGGGTTGTAGCGAGCCAGTGCCGGGTCGCCGTAGATCGCCACGTACGCGCGAGCCCGGACTTCGTCATCAAAGCGCGACAACGGCAGCACTTCAATCTGGTTGCGCACCCGTTCCACGCCCGGAATATCCTTCACCACATTCGCGGCGCTGGACTTCAGCGTCGGTCGCGAGGCGTACCCGGTTAACAGCACGGTATCCCCCTCAATGGTGAACCGGATATTGTCAAACAGGCCGTAATTCGGCAGCGTGAGGATCTCCTTGCGAACCTGACGGGCCGTCTCCTCCAGGGAGCCGGCCGGCGGCTTCATCCCGTCAACAGGGGCCGCCAATGCCGCGGCCAACAAAATCGAGAAAGCGAATCTGGTCATTTTCGAGCCCTCCTCGTCATCGGGAAATCACTGATCCCCTCTGCACCTTTGGACGAGCCCGTCCAGAATTGCGTTTCACTACTCCACCTGCGGCTCTCTCCGAAGATTCGTCCGGCTTTCACGAAAATGACACCACGCCCCCGCTATTGTTGGAACTGGTAATCCTGGCTTGATCGTTTCGCCGGATGCTGCGGTCCGGCTTCACAGCAGGGCGGCCCCGGGAGGGGGCCGCCCCACTTTTTCCCCGTCCCCAATCACACGGAGAGGCCCGGCCGGCACACCCGCCCCGCCTCTTCCAGCAGCACCGCGAACTCCAGTTCATCGGCAGGCTCCCATTTCTCATTGCTTGCCGGAACCCCGTTGTTGTCTTCCTCCAGCTCCAGATAGCGCCGCACTTCCTCGGCCACTTCCAGCGCCCCGCGTGTCAGGATGATGCCAGTTAACATGCCTTGCTCCTGTCCTGCTTATCGGAGCATCCCCCCGCGACTTTGAACAAATTCACCTGATCGTGTGACTCAGGCGGATGGCTCTCCCCGCAGTTCCTCCACAATCACCTTCGCCACTTCTCGCGCCCGCGCCACTTCATCCCGTTCGAAGCTGATCGCACCCACCCGCGGATGCCCGCCTCCGCCGTACCGCTCACAGATCGTCGCCAGATTGTGCCTTGGCTCCTCCGCCGCCCACGGATTCGATCCCACCGAAATCTTCGTCCGGAAGCTCGAAAGACTCACACTCACCGTGTATGTCCCCTGAGGGAAGAGGTAATACGGCACGAATTTGTTGTACCCCTCCATGTCATAGTCCGCCACGTCAAAATGGATCACCCCGCCCTCGCAGTGCCCCAATTTCCCGATCAGGTCGATCGACCGCAAGTGCCTCTCATGCAACGGCTTGTAGAGCTCCTGGATGGCTGTGTCCTCGATGATTTCGCTGAGCGTCCGGTGCTGCATCAGCCGGATGATCCGCTGGACCGTCTCGCTGCCCTTGGCCGCCTCGATCACCAACACCAGTTTGAGCGCCGGTTCCTTCATCTCCACCGGCACTTCGGCGCGTTCATACACCGCCCCGTCGATGATGTCGGCCCACTGCACCAGTTCCGCGAGGTCGGGCGCCTCGAAACCATACTCTTCTTTCGCGATCCTTGCGATGTACTTCGTGCAGGATCGGGATGTGATGTCCAGATACAGCTTCCGCCCGTCGCGGGTGGACTCGTAATGAGCCTGATCCTCGGGCGTCAGAAAGGCGCTCTGGTGGTGGTCAAACCACCACGTCAGCCGTTCGTCGGGCGAATACTTGAAGTCGACAATCGCATTGACGTCGCCGTCGAACAGTTCCGGCTCGAACAGCTGCGCCGCCTTGTGCGCCATGCCGGTGAAGGCAAACTCCGCCGCGGGATAGAACCGGGCCTGCACGAACCGGTTGAAGTAGGCGGCCGAAGCGGCGCCGTCAAAGCAGTGGTCGTGGTAGAGAATTCGTACTTTCATGAAGATGTCGGCCCCGTTCCACCGGGCGGGCGGGGAAACCTTCTAGAATGGCCCATTGTGCGGTCATCGCGCAACCAGCACCGGAACTTCGCTATGATGAGCGATTTCATGCAGGAAACCCGATCCACCTGCCCGCTGTGTGGCTCGGCGCAGGCAACCGTCGCCGGACGCCTGGACCGCCATCGCCGCCCGCTCACTACTCTGCTTTGCCTGAGCTGCGGGCTGTACCGCTCCGACCCTCTGCCGTCGCCCGAACAGTTGCGCGCCTTTTACGAGAAACAGTACCGGCTGGAATACAAAGGCGTGGCGAAGCCCAAGGCGCATCATGTCCTGCGCGCCGCCCGGGCGGCGCGCGACCGGCTGAACTGGCTTCTGCCCCATTTGCCGGACACTGGCCCCTGGCTCGACGCCGGCGCCGGCAGCGGCGAATTCGCCTTTCTGATGCAGCGCCACGGCCTGGATGTTCTCGCCCTCGAACCGAATCAGGGCTATGCCGCCTACATTCGTGACGATCTCGGGATACCGGTCCGGCAAGGGTTCATCGAGGACCTGCCCACATCCTCGGGGCCGTTCGCCGGCATTTCGTGCTTTCATGTCCTCGAACACCACCCGGACCCGGTCCAGGCGCTGTCCCGGTTCCGGACTCTGCTCGCGCCCGCCGGTTTGCTGGCCGTCGAGGTGCCCAATTCCGGATTCGCACACATCCACCCCCGAAACCGCTTTCATCCCGCCCATCTCGTCCACTTCAACCCCGCCAACCTGGAGCTGGCGGCCCACGCGGCAGGATTCGTGACCATCGAATGCCGGGCGTCCCGCGATGGGGGCATTGTCTGGGGGGTGTTCCGTCCGGGACCGGCACACACGGTGCATCCGCTGCCGGGGGCCGCCGGCCTGCTGGCGGCCCAGGAGCGCGGGCGGTCGGTTGCCCGTTACTATGTCTCGCCCCGCGTGTGGGGCCGGACGATGATCCGCGTGGCCCGCCTTGGATTCGAGCGATGCCGGACCATCGCCTTCACTTCGTCACGCGACTACCTCTCGCAATTGCCGCTCCGGTGACCATCCGATGACCCTGCACCTGCTCTTTGTCGGACGCCGCCGCGACGCGCACGCCAACGCCCTCGCACAGGAGTACATCAAACGCTCAAGCCGGTTCCTCGCCTGCCGGATGGCGGAGATCGATCCCCGCCGGTTCGACCTGTTCCAGCGGCACCCGGCGGCACTGAAGGTCTTTTTGGACCCGGCCGGAGAGAAGTTCACTTCCGCGCAATTTCAGGGATTGGTGGAGAGTACGCGGCTCGAGGCGCGCGACCTCGTGTTCCTGGTGGGCGGCCATGACGGACTCCCGCCCGAATGGCGTTCGCGGGCGGACATGCTGCTCTCCCTGACGCCCTTGACGCTGCCTCACGAACTGGCGCGCGCAGTGCTGGCCGAGCAGATCTACCGCGCGCTCGCGGCGATGAACAACCACCCTTACGGACGCTGACGGTGGCAAATCAGGCGGAATCGGTCTCCGAAGCCAGGCCCGTGGCATCCGCCCCCGCGCACAGGGCGAAGTAAGCAGCCACCCCGGCGGCTTCCCAGCCGCGATGCTGCGCCAGAAACGAACAGGCCGCCTTGATGCGCTGGGCCAGTGCATCGAAGGACTCCCGCGTATTGAATCGCGCCCGCCAAACCGGCAAACCGGTCACGGCGGCGCGTTCGATCAGATGAGGCAGCGCCGGTTCACCGCCCAGGCGGACAGCCACAAAGGCCTTCCCCGGGAACCGGACGAGGACCCACGCACCCACCGGCAGCGCTTCGGCCGGCGCCGCGCCGCACATCTGCACGGCGGCCGGGGAGTCCATCCCCAGCAGGGGCAGAACATGTCCGGGGTCGCGGACGACGCGCAACAGCCAGGCCAGCCAGCGGGCGTACTCCTCGATGCCGCGGCCCCGAAGCAGGTCCGCGGGCCCGGCGCTCCAGTCCACGCCCGCCCCAAGCATGGAGAGATCACGCCACAATCCCCGTTGTTCAACATCCTGGCTGAGCGGCATTCGACTGGGCCTCCCGGTCTTCTTATCGGCGGCTTCGGACATTTTCTTCATCCCCTCGCGGAGAATCGCCTCCTCCGGTGTCGCGCCGCTGCACCACCTGCTGCTGCAGCAGCGCCTCGATCCGTTCGAGGCGTTCGTGGAGTTGATCGAGTTCGGACTGTTTGCCCTGATCGATGAAGTACGCGGCAATGGAAGCGCTCAGAGTGGAAATGACCCCGAGGCCGGCCAGCATGATGACGATCGCAGCGACACGGCTGATGGTGGTGGTCGGGGAGATGTCGCCGTAGCCGACGGTAGTGACGGTCACCGCCGACCACCAGAGCGCGTTGGCGAAACTGCCGCCGACCGTTTCCGGTTCCAGCACGACAAGCGTGATCGAGGCGGTCACCACCAAAACCACGCAGAGTGAGCCGACGTAAAGCAGTTCGCGGCGGCCGATGGTGGCTTTGAGGGCGCGCATCGAGCGCAGCGAGGTGACCACCACCCGGACCACGCGCAGCAGGCGCGTGAATCGGGCCATCCGCGACAGCGCCAGCAACTCGGGCAGCATCGGGAACGACAGGATGACGACGAGCAGGTCGATGGGATGCCGCCGCAGGTGGGCGAGACGGTTCTCGCTCTGCAGGGTGCCGACGAACAGCGCGATCAGGAAGCAGAACCAGATCACCCAGTTGGCGAGTTCGGTCCACTGCGACCCCATGCCGCGCCCTTCGAGAACCACGACGGGGATGGTGGCCATGGCGGCCATCATGACCAGGATTTCAAGGCCGGCGTTGAGTTTTTCCTTGCTTGGCGTCAATCCCCCTGCCCTCATTTGCGACTTCGCATTGTCGCATGAAGGGCCGCGCAATCGTGCCGCGCGTGACCCGCACGGCGGCGATTGATAGAATCGGCGCACCATGGACAGGACACCAATCTCGAGACGGACACTATTGGGCGGCGCGCTGACGGCCGCAGCGCTGGGGGCGGCGGCTTGCGGACCACCCCGGCGGCGGGTGGAAGTCGTCGTTTATGGCGCGACGCCCGGTGGCATCGCCGCCGCCGTCTCGGCCGCCCGGATGGGCCGGAGCGTGCTCCTCTGCGATCACTACGACCACATCGGCGGGATCGTCGCCAACGGCCTCACCAATGCCGATATCGGCAAGCGCCAGGCGGTCGGCGGGCTTTGGTACGAGTACACGCGGCGGATTTTGAAGCACTACGAAGCGATCGACGAAGGCAATCCCGAACAGCCGAACGTCAAACTCTGCCGCAACGGGTATTGGTATGAAGCCAACGCGGCGGCGAAGGTCTTCCGGGACATGATCGACGGGCAGGAAGGGCGGATTCAGCTGATGTTGAGCCATGAACTGCGCCGCGCGGTCGTGGACGGCGGGCGGTTGACGGGCATCGTGCTCGCTGCTGCCGGCGGGGCCGAGGTGCAGTTGGACGCCAGCATGTTCATCGACGCCACCTACGAAGGCGATCTGGCGGCGGCCGCGGGCGCGCCGTTCCGGACCGGACGCGAAAGCCGCGCCGAGTTCGACGAACCCCACGCCGGGAAGATCTACATGCTTTTCCGGTCGTCGGAACTGCTGCCCGGGTCCACCGGCGAAGCCGACAACGCCACGCAAGCCTACTGTTTCCGGTTCCACGTCACGAATGATCCGGACAAGCGGGTGCCCATCGAAAAGCCTGCGAATTACAACCGCGACGACTACCACTGGGTGCTCGAGGACATCCGCTCGGGCAAGGCGACGACGTTCCGGAACATCATTCAGGTGTTTCCAATGCCGCGCGGGCGGTTTGAACTGAACAGCGATCACCCCAACCCGAAGACGGGCGTGCCGAAGGAATCGCTCGATCTGGCCGAGGACAACTGGGAATGGCCAACGGCCACGCTGGCGCGGCGGCGGGAGATCTACCAGCGGTATCTCAGCCACAATGTGGGCCTGATCTGGCTCTTGCAGAATGATCCTGAAGTGCCCGAGGCGATGCGCCAGGATTCGCTCCAGTATGGCTGGCATCGAGACGAATGGACCGACAACGGCCACATGCCGAAACAGGTTTACGTCCGGCAGGGGCGGCGAATCGTGGGCGAAGCGACGATCACCCAGCGCGATGCCGATCTCGACCCGGCGCTGCAGCGGACGCGCGTCCGTCCCGATTCGATCACGACGATCGAATGGGCGTTCGACCCCCACGGCCATCATAAGTATGATCCGGCGCATCCGGGGGTCCGCGAGGGCTATTTTTACGTCGATCACGAGCCGTTTCAGGTGCCCTACGGCATCCTGGTGCCGCAAAAAATCGACGGATTGCTGGTGCCGGTCGCCTGTTCGTGCAGCCATGTCGCGTACAATGCGCTGCGGATGGAGCCTGTCTTCGTCGCTCTGGGCGAGGCGTCGGGCCTGGCCGCGCATCTGGCCATCACCACGAAGGTGCAGCCCCGGAAAGTGGACACGCGAACGCTGCAGAAGGAACTCGTAGAGCGCGGCGGAGTGGTCACTTTTTACGAGGATTTGCCGTTCGACGACCCCGATTTCGCCGCATTTCAGTACCTCGGAGCGCGCGGTATGAATCCCGGCTACCGCGCGGAGAAGGAGACGCTGCTGACGCGCGGCGCGGGCGCGGAGCGCCTGGCGCGGGTCCTAGATCGGAAGAGCACAC
>DNFG01000302.1 GCA_003487005.1 Bryobacterales bacterium | reverse complement strand
ATGTGGGCGGTACGACAACGACCCCGCCGCCCGCGCCTTCGTCTCCCGGTATCGTAATCTCGTTCATGCGTACACTCACTTGATGGCTACCGGCCCTGCCGGGACCTTCTGGGCAGGGTGCGGCGCCATCCGGCGCCAGGTCTTTGAAGCCGCGGGCGGATTCGACCCCCGCTTCACCACCCCCTCCGTCGAGGACATTGAACTCGGCATGCGCCTCGCCCGCCTCGGCCGCTCTCTTGCAATCGACGGCTCTATCCAGGTGAAACACCACAAACGCTGGACGCTCTGGTCCATGATCCGCACCGACGTCTGGCTTCGGGCCATTCCCTGGTCCCACCTCATGATGGCCGACCGCAAGGCGCCCGCCTCCCTCAATCTCCGCTGGAGCCAGCGCGCCAGCGTCGCGGCTGCTCTGCTCTGGCCCGCCGCGCTTCTGCTCGATCCCGCCGCCGCCCTTGCTCTGCTCGCCGCCCACGCCGGTCTCAACTTGCCGTTCCTGGGGTTTCTGCGCAGGACTCAGGGTCTTCTGTTTGCCATCGGATCCTGGCCCCTGCACGTTCTCCATCATTTCTATAGCGGCGCGGCGCTCCCGCTTGCCATCGCTGCCTTCCCGTGGCGTCAGCTTGCCCAACCCGCGCCCACCCTGGAGGAGGGGTCTGAATGATTGCTGTTTTGGGTGCCGGCCCTGCCGGACTCACCGCCGCCTACGAACTCACGCGGCACGGCCAGCCCTGTGTCGTCCTCGAACAGGGCTCTCAGGTCGGCGGACTCTCGCGCACCGTCGAGCACAACGGCTACCTCTTTGATATCGGCGGCCACCGGTTCTACACCGCCGTCCCGCTGATCGAGAAGATCTGGACTGAAACCCTCGACGAGGATATGCTCGTTCGCCCCAGACTCTCCCGGATTTACTACCGTCAGCACTTCTTCCAGTACCCCCTCGAACCCATGAATGTCGTTCGTGGACTCGGGCCTGTCGAAGTCTTCCGCTGCGGCCTCAGCTACGCCTTCGCCCGCTTTCGCAAACGCGGCAACGAAAAGCACTTCGAGGAATGGGTCTCCAACCGCTTCGGCAAGCGCCTCTTCGAGATCTTCTTCCGCACCTACACCGAAAAAGTCTGGGGCATCCCCTGCGATGAAATCGGCGCTGAATGGGCCGCCCAGCGCATCCGCGGCCTCAGCTTCGGCACCCTGGTGAAGCAGACCCTCCTCTCCGGCCGCAAACCCGTCCGCTCCCTCATTAAGGAGTTCCTCTATCCCCGTCGCGGCCCCGGCATGATGTGGGACCGCATGCGCGCTCGAGTCGAGAAGGCCGGTGGCCGCGTCCTCACCAACCATCCTGTCGAGGCCATCGAAATGGAGGACGGCCGCGTTGCCGCCGTTCGCGCAGGCGGCCAGCGATTTGAAGTCGATGGCGTCATCTCCACCCTCGCCCTTGGCGACCTCCTCCCCATGGTCGAGCCTCCCCCACCGCAACCCGCCCTGCGCGCCGCTGCCGGCCTCCGCTATCGCGACTTCCTCACCGTCGCACTGATGGTTCGCGGCCGCGGCCTCTTCCCCGATAACTGGATCTATATCCACGAACCCGGTGTCAAAGTCGGCCGCATCCAGAACTACACGAACTGGAGTCCCGAGATGGCGCCCGACCCCGAGATGTCCTGCCTCGGCATGGAGTACTTCTGCTTTGAAGGCGATGGCCTCTGGACCAGCTCCGATGAGCAACTCGGCGAACTCGCCCGACGCGAAATCGCCAGCCTCGGGCTCGTCGACCCCGCTCGCATCGAAGGCTTTGCCGTAGTCCGTGTCCCCAAGGCCTATCCCATGTACGACGGCGCCTATCGTGACCACCGCCAGACCCTCGGCTCCTGGTTCCGCGGCATCCCCAATCTCGAAGCCGCCGGACGCAACGGACTCCACCGCTACGATAACCAGGACCACGCCATGCTCTCCGGAATCATGGCCGCACGCAACCTCATCGGCGGCCACTTCGACCTTTTCGAATGGCAGCAGAACGACTATCTCGAAGACGCCGAAAGCGCCCTCGCTGCTGAATGGGCCAAGCTCGAAGCCACCCAACCCGCTGTTCCCAAACCCATCTCCGGCAGTGGTGATGCCGTTCGCTGAGTCCTCTTACCGCCAGGCTCTCCTTACTGCCTGCATCGTCACTCTGGCTGCCATCGCCGGCCTCTGGACCACCGTCCAGGCGAATTACGGAGGTGACTGGACCGGCCTCTTCTGCATCGGCGGCCGCTATGGCGTCAAGATGCAAACCCTGCCGAACGCCTACAACTTTCCCGGGTCCCGTGGCTATGATGGGCAGTTCTACCGCGCCGTCGCCCACGATCCCTTCCTCCAGACGCAGAATTGGGTTGCTATCGACCGCGCGGAGCTCCGCTACCGCCGCATTCTCGTCCCTCTCGCTGCATGGCTCCTCGCCGGGGGACAGTCTACCCTCATCGACGGCGCCTACATCGCCATCGTCCTCTCCTGCCTCTTCTTCGGCGTCGCCGGCCTCTCCCTCTGGCTCGCCCGGCACGGCCTGCCCCCTGCCGCCGGCGCACTCTTCCTTCTCCTCCCCGCCTCCCTCATCTCCCTCGACCGCATGCTGCCCGACATCGCCCTCATCACAATCCTCGTCTGGGTCCTCTTCCTGTGGAAAGACCGTCTCACCTTCCCCATTGCGCTCCTCCTCACCCTCGCCCCCCTCGTCCGCGATATCGGCGTCCTCCTGACCGCCGCCGCGGCTCTCACCCTCCTCTTCCACCACCGCCGGTTCACTGCCGCATTTCTCTCCGTGCTGACCATCCTTCCCGCCTCCCTCATCTCCCTCGACCGCCTGCCACCCTCGCCCATACCGGATCTTCACTCGCCACCAGGACGTTGGTCGAGCTGACC
>DNFG01000314.1 GCA_003487005.1 Bryobacterales bacterium | reverse complement strand
GGCCTGCTGCCGCCGGCGGCGGAGCAGGGCGAGGCCAACGAGAGAACCACCGAGCAGGGCCATGGTGGTGGGCTCGGGGATTTCGTTCGGGGGAGGGCCGTTGGGGTCGATCGGGCCGGGGGTGACTTTGTCGCTCCAGTCCCTCGGATCCAGACCGCCGCGGAAGCGGACGGCGAGCCAGGAGCCATCGAGATCCTGACTCTCGGGGTTGGATTCGAGATCGAGGAAGCTGTAGGTGTTGAGGCCCGTAAGGTCGCCGCTCAGGTTGAAGACGAAGGTGCCGGTGCCACCGGTGGGAATGCCGCCGTTGGGTGAGCCGCCGCCGATCCAAGAGCTGGTACCCGAGGCGCCGAAATCAAAGTCGCCGAAGGGCTGGGCATCGACGCCGGGACCCAGCAGGTTTTCCATCTCGTACGAAAAGGAATCGAGGGTCACGCCCGTGATGCCCTGGGGCTTCATGAGCGCGAATGCCGTGATAAAGCCGCCCTGCTGGGCGGTATTGGTATTGGTCAGGCTGAAGGTTAACTGGCCAGCGTTGTACTGAATGCTGCCGCTGAAGGCCCCAATGCCTTCCGTGCTCTGCCCTCCGACGGACGAAAAGTTCACGACACCCGCGGCGAGTGTGCCGGGGATGATCAACATGGCCGCCAGCAGACCTCCGATTTTCACTGCGTTGTTCATTCGATAGCTCCTGTGATCTTGTTGTGCCGGCGGGTTTTATCTCTCCGTTCGCCGGTCACACTGCAAGAATAGGAACCAGTTCCGTTCATGACTGTGCATCGAAGGTGCCAATCGGTACTCAATCTGTTCCAGTACTGCGGGTAGGGGGAGTTCCAGTCCGATATACTGGGGAACACCCTCCTGACTGAACGAGCTAAATCATGATCGCGCTCCTGCTGATTGCCGCAATTGCTTCATTTGCATTGGCTTACCGCCTCTATGGGGGCTTTGTCGCCCGCCGCCTGGAGGTGAGCGACCGGCACGCGGTGCCATCGGAAACGCTGTACGACGGTACCGATTACGTGCCGGCGCGGACGGCGATCCTGTTCGGGCACCACTTCTCTTCGATCGCGGGCGCGGGTCCGATCGTGGGACCGATTCTGGCGGCGATGTTTTTCGGGTGGCTGCCGGCGCTGATCTGGATCATTCTGGGGTCGATCTTCGTGGGCGGGGTGCATGATTTCGGGTCGCTGGTGGCGAGTGTCCGGCACAAGGCGAAGTCGATCGCGGAACTGGCGCGGCAGTACATGTCGCCGCTGTCGTACAAGCTGTTTTTGGCGTTTATCTGGCTGACATTGGTGTATGTGATCGTGGTTTTCCTCGATTTGACGGCCGTGAGTTTCATCGACACGCCGGGATCCACGGGGGCGGCGGAGGTGCAGGGGACGGGGGTGGCGGTGGCGAGCGGAATCTTCATGGTGCTGGCGATCGGGTTGGGGGTCACGCTGCACCAGACGAAGGTACCGCTGTGGATGGCGACGACGGGATTCGTGGGGGTGCTGCTGGCGGCGGCGGTATGGTCGTCGGGGATCACGTCGGATGGCGCGTATCTGCCGAAGTTTCTTGGAGATGCGCGGGAGACGTGGTCGGTGGTGCTGCTGGTGTACTGCTTCATCGCGTCGATCACGCCGGTGTGGGCGCTCTTGCATCCTCGGGACTACCTTTCGAGCTTTCTTCTCTACCTGGCGGTGCTGGGCGGGGGGATCGGATTGATTCTGGGGAGCCTCTCGGGGCGGATTTTACCGACATATCCTGCGTTGATTGACCCTTCAGACCCCGTTTTTGACACGATTCCGCACCTGGGACCGCTGTTTCCGATTCTGTTCATCACGATCGCCTGCGGGGCGTGCAGCGGATTCCATTCGATGGTGTCGTCGGGGACGACGGCGAAGCAGGTGAGTTGCGAGACGGACGCGCGGCGGATCGGCTACGGGGGGATGCTGACGGAGGGGGTGGTGGCGGTGATTTCCGTGGCGTGCGTGATGATGCTGGGTTTCAGCGCGCAGACACTCGGGCAGAACCCGGTGACGGTCTACGCGCAGGGCATGGGGGCATTCCTGAATTCGTTCGGGTTGCCGGTCCGGGTGGGGACGATGCTGGGTTTGCTGACGCTGTCGACGTTTCTGCTGACGACGCTGGACACCTGCACGCGCCTGGGGCGTTATGTGTTGCAGGAGTTGTTTGACTGGGACAACCGGGTGGCGTGGAACCGGGTGAAATCGACGCTGATCACGCTGATTATCCCGATGGTGATGGCGTACACGACCTACACGACGCCGGCGGGGGTGGAGTTGCCGGTGTGGCGGGCGATCTGGCCGGTCTTCGGGAGCACGAACCAGTTGCTGGCGGGGTTGGCACTGCTGGCGGTGACGTTCTGGCTGAAGCGGACGGGGCGGAAGTGGTTGTTTGCCGGAGTTCCGACGGTCTTCATGATCACGATCACGATGTCGGCGCTGGTGTTGCAGATTTCGTCGCCGGTGACGGCGACGCCGGTGCGGGCGATCGCGATTGCGCTGTTTGCGCTGGGGGCGGTGCTGGTGATCGAGGCGATCCGGATCTTCGGGCGTCCGGAAGTGCCGCGGGAGACGATCGCGCTGCGCGCGGATGCCCCGGCCTGAGGGCGAAGATTAATCGAAAACGACGGTGACGCGGTTGGCAGGCCGGCCCTCGAAGCTGACCTGAACGTGGGTGGACCCGCGCCCCTGGAGAGCAGCCGGAATGGGTCCGAGGGTGATTTCATCGACGCCGGGGAGGCTGGGGTGTGCGCCGGAGTGGATGACGGGGACGGGGATGCCCCCGACTTCGGCGTAGAGGTAGCCGGAATCATCGAGGGCGCGCCATCCGGTGCCGTAGAGGCGGAGGAGGGGGCCGGGTTCGCCGGGTTCGAGGGAGATGGGGACGG
>DNFG01000511.1 GCA_003487005.1 Bryobacterales bacterium | reverse complement strand
GGCCTCTGGTGGCGCGGGAGGCGGAGCGGGAGGCTTCGTTGCGGGCGGTCCGGTGGGCTTCGTCTTCGACGACATCGCCGGCACTGCGGCCGCTGGAGCGGTTGTTGCCGCCGCTGCCGCGCATGGCTTCGGAGAGGCTGGGCATGTCGCCCATGGCGCCCATGGCGCCGCCGCGCATGGTGGTGACCTGGAGGACGGGGACGCCTTCGAGTTTCTGGACTTCCTTCATCATCTCGGCCATGCCCTGGCTCATGCCGGGTTGCATGCTCATGGCGCTGGCGAGTCCGGCCATGCGGGGGTGCCAGTCCATCTTCTGGGACATGCGCAGGTAGAACTGGCGGACCTGGTCGTAGCCGTCAATGTCCGGGGTCATCCACATGCTGATGTCGAACTGCATGGCGCCGACGCCGGGGTTCTGCTGGCCGGAAACCTGCATTTCCATGAGCATTTCCATCTCCTTGGTGTCGTAGCCGGAGATGCGCTTCCGCTGGCCGGTTTCGTTGACCTTGACGCTGAAGCTCATGTCGACGTCGGCCTGCTGGCCTCGGTTTTGCTTCTTGAGTTCGGCTTCCATTTTGGCTTTGGCGGCTTCGAGGGCCTGGGCCATTTCCTGGAAGGTGATCACGGCGAAGGTCTTCTTGTTCATGTCGACGCTGGTCATGGTCTCGGCGTCGAGGTCGATGATGCTGATGTTTTCCTGGCTGACGGTGGCGAGTTTGTTGCCCTTGAGGTAGACCTGGCTGGTCTGCGGATCGAGCGCCTTGCCGCCGCCGGGGACCATTTTCATCATGCGGACCATGGATCCGCCGGTAATGCGGGTGGTTTCCTGGTAGCTGAAATCGGCCAGGGCCGGTAGCGCGCAGAGCGCGCCGAGAATCAAAACGGTTACTGTCTTGGACTGCATCAATCCCTCCATTGTTGAGGGTAGACAAAAAGGGCGTGCTATACAATAGGCCCAACCGGGATTGAGAATCATGGCAGAACTGGAGATCCGGCCGTCGAAGCGGCGCATGGTGTTGAGCGTGGTGCTGGCGGTGTTGCTGGCGGGGGTGGTGGTGGGGGTGTATGTGAAGAACCGGGAGAGTCTGGCGTGGTGGGTTTTGCTGGTGGGGCTGATTCCGTTCGCGGGGGCGGTGGCGGGATGGCTGGACACGAAGCGGATGGTGCTGACGGTGGGCGGGGGATCGGTGCGCGGGGAGTTCGGATTGTGGCGGAAGCAGCGGCGGGAGATAGAGTTGTCGCGGGTGGCGGCGGTGACGGTTGAACGAAGCTTCGCGCAGAGATTGTATGGAGTGGGGACGGTGATCGTAGACGGGACGGGGCCGGGCGAGCGGATTGTGACGGGGGAGGTGGACCGTCCGAAGCGGGTGGCACGGCAGATCGAAGATGCGGCGAAGGTGGCCGGGGCGGCCGCGGCGATGCGCGAGCGGGTGGTGCTGGACGAAGAAGAGGAGAAGGATGGAAATGAGTGACTTTTTGCGCGGCAAAGCGGCCGTGGTGACGGGCGCAAGCCGGGGTCTGGGACGAACGATGGCGGTGGCGCTGGGTCGCGAGGGCGTGCGGGTGGCGCTGGTGGGGCGCGATGCGGCGAAGTTGGAGGAGACGGCGGAGACGATTCGCGGCGGGGGTGGGGAGGCGCATGTCTTCACGGCGGACGTGACCGACGAGGCGCAGGTGCTGGCGTTGGAGGAACAGGTGAGGGCGGCGCTGGGCACGGTGCAGATCCTGATCAATAACGCGGGCGTGAATCTGCGGAAGCCGGTGACGGAGTTCACCCTGGCGGAGTGGCGCTGGGTGCAGGATGCGAACCTGACGAGCGTGTTTCTGATGTGCCGGTCGTTCGTGCCGCACATGAAGGGGACGGGTTACGGACGGATTTTGAATCTGACGTCGATCATGAGCCATGTGTCGCTGCCGGAGCGGACGGCTTATTCCTCGAGCAAGGCGGGATTGCTGGGGTTCACGCGGGCGCTGGCGCTGGAACTGGCGGGGGAAGGTGTGACGGTGGTGGGGATCAGCCCGGGACCGTTCGCGACGGAGATGAATGCGGCTCTGATGAATGATCCGGAGAAGAGCGCGATGTTCCTGGAGCGAATCCCGGTGCATCGCTGGGGGCAGGTGGAGGACATTGGGGAACTGGCGGTTTACCTGTGCGGCGAGCGGGCGTCGTTCATCACTGGGACCGACATTGTGATCGACGGAGGCTGGCTGGCTCAATGAGGCGGCGGGACTGGCTGATCATGGCGGGCGGTCTCGCCGCGGGTTGCCGGAAGAGCGGGCGGCGGCGGATCGCGGTGATTCCAAAGTCCACGGCGCACATTTTCTGGGTGTCGGTGCAGGCGGGCGCGCTGGCGGCGGGGCAGGAGTTCGGGCTCGATATTCTGTGGAACGGTGCGCCGACGGAGACCGAGTTCAGCCGGCAGATCCAGATTGTGGACTCGATGGTGGCGCAGCGGGTGGACGGCATCGCGCTGGCCGCGAGCGACCGCAAAGCGCTGGTGGGCCCGGTGGACCGGGCGATGGCCGCGGGGATTCCGGTGACGGTGTTCGACTCGGGTCTCGATTCGGAGAATTACACATCGTTTGTGGCGACGGACAACTACGAGGCGGGGAAGATGGGCGCGCGGAAACTGGCGGCGCTGCTGGGCGGCGAGGGCCCGGTGGCGGTGGTGCAGCACGCGCCGGGGAGCCAGTCCACGATGGATCGCGAACGCGGATTCCGCGACGTGCTGGCGGCGGAGTTTCCGGGTGTCCGGATCGTGGCGGAGCAGTTCGCGATGGGCGACCGGGCGAAGGCGCGGGCGGCGGCGGAGAATATGCTGGCGGCCCACGGGGGACTGCGAGGGTTCTTCGCTTCGACTGAGCCGGCTTCGGCGGGGATCTCGCTGGCGTTGAAGGCGCGGGGGCGTGAGGGGCAGGTCCGGTATGTCGGATTCGATTTCAGCGACGCGATGGTGGAGGACCTGCGGGCTGGCGTGATGGACGCGATGGTGGTGCAGAACCCGTTTCAACTGGGCTTCGAAGCGGTGAGGACACTGCACGCGAAGCTGCACGGCGAGACGCCGGAGAAGCGGATCGATCTGCCCGCGCGGGTGGTGGAGCGCGGCGATCTGGAGGATGAAGAGGTGAGGCGGGTGCTGAATCCGGATGTCAAAAAGTACCTGAACGGGAGGTAACCGGCGCGTGTGCGGTAGAATCTCCAGTTTATGTCCCTAACGCCCGACACGCGCTTTTTTGGCCATCCGCGCGGCCTTTCGACGCTGTTTTTCACCGAATTGTGGGAGCGCTTCGGCTACTACGGCATGCGCGCCCTGCTGATTCTGTTCATGACGGCGAGCGTGGAAACGGGCGGGTTGGGGATCGAGGACAGCCAGGCTTACGGCATCTACGGGTTGTACATCGCGATGGTTTACCTGTTGAGTCTGCCGGGTGGCTGGCTGGCGGACCGGGTGCTGGGGCAGCAGCGGACGGTGCTTTATGGGGGCATGCTGATCGCGGTGGGCTACCTGATGCTGGCGGTGCCCAGCAAGGGTGTGTTCTTCGCCGGCCTGGCGGTGGTGGCGATCGGCACGGGTCTGCTGAAGCCGAATATCAGCACGATCGTGGGGCAGATCTACACGCCGGAGGACCGGCGGCGCGACAGCGGCTTTTCGATCTTCTACATGGGCATCAACCTGGGCGCGCTGCTGGCGCCGCTGGTGTGCGGGCCATTGGGGACGGGCGTGAGCTGGCAGTTGGGATTCGGACTGGCGGGACTCGGGATGGTGGTGGGCGTGTTCACGTTCGCGGCGGGACGCAAACATCTGGGCGAAGCGGGGCTGCGCCCGGTGCCGGTGTCGTCGCCCGAGGAGGCCGGACAGATCCGCAGTTATCTGCGTAACGGGATACTGGCGCTGGTGGGCGTGCCGTTGGTGCTGGCGGCATTGCATGTGAGCGGGGTGGTGACGGTGACGCTGGAAGGGCTGGTGGACGGCTCGGGCTTCGTGCTGCTGCTGGCGGTGATTGTGCTGTTCGCGTGGATGTTTCTCGGCGCGGAGTGGACGGCGGAGGAGCGAAAGCGGCTGGGCGTGATCGCGGTGTTGTTCTTCGCGTCGTCGCTGTTCTGGTCCGCGTTCGAGCAGGCGGGGTCGAGTCTGAACATCTTCGCGGCGCGGTACACGGATAATCAACTTTTCGGGATGAGCCTCTCGGCGACGGTTTATCAGTCGCTGAATCCGATTTACATCATCGTGCTGGCGCCGGTGTTCGCGTGGCTGTGGATCCGGCTGGGACCGAAGCAGCCGGCGAGTCCGGCGAAGTTCTCGCTGGGCCTGATCTTCGTGGGCCTGGGATTCGTGGTGATGATGATGGCGGCGATGAAGGCGGGCACGGACGGCAAAGTGAGTCCGGTCTGGTTGACGGGCTGTTATGCGCTGCACACGATTGGCGAGCTTTGTCTGAGTCCGGTGGGGCTCAGCGCGTTTACCAAACTGGCGCCGGCGCGCGTGGCGGGCCTGATGATGGGCGTCTGGTTCCTGTCGATCTCGACGGGCAATTACCTGGGTGGGCGTCTGGCGGCGTTCTACGGGGAACTGCCGATTCAGGACCTGTTCCAGACGACCGCGACGTTCGCGATCGTGGCGGGGCTGATCCTGGCGGTGGTGGCGCGGCCGGTGGCCCGGATGATGGGCAGCCTGCGTTAAGCCGCGCCGGGCGTAAAATTGAAGAATGTCCAAGAATCCAGCCCCGCAACCACCGCCCTCCTTCGAGCAGAGGCTGGAGGACCTGGAGGCGCTGGTCCATCGCCTGGAAGAGCCCGATGTGCCGCTGGACCAGGCCCTCGAACTTTTTGAGAAGGGCATGAAGTTGAGTGACGACTGCCGCCGGCGCCTGGCTGAAGCGGAGGCGAAGGTGGAAGTGCTGCTGCAACGCGGTGGCGCGGTGGAGCCTGTTCCGTTCGACCCGGAGGAGGACGAGTGATGTTGGCCGCTCTGCCGTTGCGCGAGTATCTGAAGGAGCGGGTCCGGCAGGTGGACGCGGAACTCGACCGGCTGACGCCCGCCGAAACCATGCCGCCGGAGGTGATCCACCGCGCGATGCGTTACAGCCTGTTCGCGGGCGGAAAGCGGATCCGGCCGGTGCTGTGCCTGGAAGCCGGGCGCGCGGTGGCCGGGGAGGACGTGGAGGGGATTCGCGCGGTGGCGGCGTCGCTGGAGTTGGTCCACACCTACTCACTGATTCACGACGATCTGCCGGCGCTGGACAACGACGACCTGCGCCGGGGCAGGCCCACCAACCACAAAGTGTTCGGTGAAGCGATGGCGATTCTGGCGGGCGACGCGCTGTTGACGCTGGCCTTCGAGGTTCTTGGCCGGACGGGCGATGCGCGCCTCGTTCAGGAACTCGCCATGGCCTCCGGCACCGTGGGCGGGATGATCGGCGGGCAGGTCCACGATCTTGAAGGCGAGAACGCCGCACCCACCGCGGAGTTGCTCGAACGGATCCATCGCGCGAAGACCGGCGCGCTGCTGCGGGCGAGCGTCCGCCTGGGCGCCCTGCATGCCGGGGCGACGGCGGAGCAACTCGATTCGCTCTCGCGCTACGGCGAGCATGCCGGGCTGGCCTTCCAGATCGTCGATGATGTACTCGACATCGAGCAGAGTTCGGAGACGCTGGGCAAGACGGCGGGCAAGGATGCCGAACAGCACAAGATCACGTTTCCGGCGGTCTACGGGCTCGCGGCCTCGAAGCGGATGGCCGAGGAGCAGCGCCGCCTGGCGCATGAAGCGCTCGCGGAGTTCGGCGACCGCGCGCGGCGCTTGCGGGAACTGGCCGATCTGATCGTGGAGCGGCAGAACTGAGCGGCGCGTCCCGCATGAAGACGCCCCGGCAGCGCATCGATCAACTTCTGGTGGCGCGGGGCCTCGCCGAGTCGCGAGAAAAGGCGCGCGCCCTGCTGCTGGCGGGGGTCGTGACCGTGGATGGGCAGCGTGTGGACAAGGCGGGGGCGCAGGTCAAGGAAGATGCTGCCATTCAGGTGGCCGAAGCGATGCCCTTCGTCAGTCGCGGCGGCTTCAAGCTTGCGGGCGCGCTGGATGGTTTCGGGATCGATGTCAGCGGGCGCGTCTGTCTCGATGTCGGCTCCTCGACGGGCGGCTTCACCGACTGTCTTCTGCAGCGCGGCGCGGCGCGGGTCCATTGTGTTGATGTGGGCAAATCGCAGTTGCACTGGAAGCTTCGCAACGACGAGCGGGTGATCGTCCACGAGGGCCTGAATGCGCGCTATTTGCGGTTCGAGGACATTGGCGAAGCCGCGGATCTGGCGGTCTGTGACGTCAGCTTCATCAGTGTTACACTCATCCTTCCGGTGCTGCCGCCACTGCTCAAACCTCCGCGGGCGATGGTGGTGCTGGTGAAGCCGCAATTTGAAGTTGGCCGCGACCAGGTGGGCCGGGGAGGCATTGTCCGCGAGCCGGCTTTCCGTGAAGCGGCCTGCGAGCGGGTCCGTGCCGCCGTGGAGACTCTGGGTCTGGCGACCCGGCTCATGGAGAGCCCTTTGCCGGGCGCGGAGGGCAATTTGGAATACCTGCTCTATGGCTACGATCCAGACAGTCGGCATCATCTCGAAGCCTGACGTGCGGGAGGCGCGCACGCTGGTGCCCGCCGTCTTGCAGTGGCTTGAGGCGAAGGGCGTGGACGCGCGCGTCGATGAAGTGACGGCGCGTTACGCGGGCCGGACGCCCGGCCTGACGCGCGAGGAAGTGCCCGAGGGCTGCGAACTCGTCATCGTCATGGGCGGCGACGGCACCCTGCTCAGCGCGGCGCGCGCGATCGCCGGCCGAGACATCCCGCTGTTCGCGGTCAATCTCGGCGGGCTGGGTTTCCTCACCGCGATCACCGTCGATGAACTGTTCCCGGAACTCGAGCGCGCGCTGCGCAACGAACTGCGCGTGGCGAAGCGGCGGATGCTTTCCTGTGAGGTTCAGCGGGGCGGGGAAGTGGTGGCCCGCTACGAGGCGCTGAACGACATCGTCATCACCAAGGCGCACATCGCACGCATGATCGATCTGGTCTGCAATGTGGACGCGCATTTCGTGTGCCGCTACAAGGCCGACGGCCTCATCATCGCCACGCCCACCGGTTCCACGGCGTACTCGCTGTCCGCGGGCGGACCCATCGTGTTCCCCTCGGTCGGCGCGCTGTGCATCACGCCGATCTGCCCGCACATGCTCACCAACCGGCCCGTGTTGGTGTCGGACGCGAGCGTCATCCAGATCCTCAATCTGGCCCGCGGCGAGGACGCCTACCTGACCATCGACGGCCAGGTCGGCTCGCCGCTGCTCGAACAGGACCGGATCATCTGCCGCAGTTCCGCCAACTCGCTCAGTCTGATCCGCCCGCCGCGCATGCTCTTCTTCGATGTCCTTCGCCAGAAGCTGAAGTGGGGCGAACGATGAAGCGCCCGTCGCTGACCACCTGGATCTTCATCGCCATGCTCGCCGGGGTGGCCATCGGCCATTACCAACCCGAATTCGGGAAGAACATCGCCTTCATCAGCAACATCTTCCTGCGACTGATCAAGTCGATCATCGCCCCCCTGCTGTTCGCCACGCTCGTGTTCGGCATCGCCGGGTCGGGCAGCGCGCGCGCAATGGGGCGCATCGGCGTGAAATCGCTGATCTACTTTAATATCGCCACCTCCGGCGCGCTCCTGCTCGGCCTGCTGTCGGTGAACTACTTTCGTCCCGGCGACGGCGTGCCGATCGACGCGGGCGTGAAACCGCAACTGCCCGAGGCCAAGGCCAGCCTGATCGGCGTGCTGGAGCACAGCGTGCCCAGCAGCATTATCGACGCCATGGCGCGCAATGAAGTGCTGCAACTCGTCGTCTTCTGCTTCCTGTTCGGCACCGCGTGCATCGCGATGGGCGAGAAGGCCAAGCCGGTGCTCGACTTCTGCCGCGCGCTGGGCGATGTGATGTTCGAGTACACCAAGTACGTGATGTACCTCGCCCCGCTGGGCGTGGGCGCGGCGCTCGCCGCGGTGGTTGGTTCCAAGGGGATCGGCATTCTGTTTGGTCTTGGCAAGCTGATCGGCGCGCTTTATATAGCGCTGATCGCCTACATCGTCATCGTGCTGGGCGCTGTGCTGTTGATCTGCCGGATCCCACTTCTCCGTTTCCTGCAGGCTGCGCGCGAGCCCACCGTCATCGCTTTCAGCACCGCCTCGAGCGAAGCCGCGTTTCCCAGCGCGATGCGCAACATGGAGCGCTTCGGCGTGCCGCGCCACATCGTCAGTTTCGTGTTGCCGACCGGCTACAGCTTCAATCTCGACGGCAGCACGCTCTACCTCGCTCTCGCCTCCGTCTTCGTGGCGCAGGCCGCGGGCATCGAGATGACCCTGACTCAGCAACTGACCATGATGGCGGCGCTGATGCTCACCAGCAAGGGCGTCGCCGGGGTGCCCCGCGCCGCGCTCATCGTTCTCGCCGGCACGCTCAGCGCCTTTAACCTGCCGCTCGAGGGGATTGTCATCCTGCTTGGAGTGGATACCCTGATGGACATGGGCCGCACGTCCGTCAACCTGCTTGGCAACTGTCTCGCGACCGCCGTCATTGCCCGTTGGGAGGGCTACGACCTGAAACCGCCCGCCGCCGGCGAAGCCGGTGCGCCATCATAAACAAAAAGGAGATGAGCCATGAAGCTCGGCGCCGTCACTTACAACGTTCTCAAGGACTGGGACCTCGATACCGTCATCACCAAACTCGAACAGGCTGGTTTTCAGGGAGTCGAACTGCGCACCACCCACAAGCACGGCGTCGAGCCCACGCTCAGCCACCAGGAGCGTGACGCCGTCCGCATCCGCTTCGCCCGCACGCCCGTCCGCCTCGTCGGCCTCGGGTCCACCGCCGAGTACCACTCGCCCGACCCCGCCGTCCGCCGCAAGCACATCCAGGACACCAAGGCCTTTGTCGATCTCGCCCGCGATACCGGCGCCATGGGCGTCAAGGTCCGTCCCAACGCCTTCCCGCAAGGCGTCAGCCGCGAACAGACCATCGAAAACATTGCCGTCAGCCTCAAGGAATGCGGCGACTACGCACAGGTCCGCGGCATCGAGATCTGGCTTGAAGTCCATGGCCGTGAAACCCAGGAGCCGCGCGTCTGCGAAGCCATCATGAAGCAGACCAACCATCCCGCCGTCGGCCTCTGCTGGAACTCGAATCCCCCCGACATCATCCAGGGCAGTATCCGCGAAAACTTCCACCGTCTGCGCCCGTGGATCAAACACTGCCACATCAACGAACTCGCCAACGACACCTACCCGTGGCGGGAACTGTTCACCCTGTTCCGCGAAACCAAATACGAGCGCTACACCATGATGGAAGTCGCCGAAAGCCCGCAGCCTGAACGCTTCCTCCGCTGGTACCGCGCCCTCTGGAGAGAAATGTGCCGCCCCTGATCCGCCGCCTCCTGCTCGCCGCCGCCCTCACTACAGCCGCTGTTCTCGCCGCGCCGCCCACGCCGGAAGCCTTCTTCGGCTTCCGGATGGGCGCCGACCGCACCACCCACGAGTGGGCCAAGGTCAGCGCCTACATGCGCGAACTCGAGAAGGGCACCAACCGGATCAAGGTCATCGAGATCGGCAAGAGCGAAGAGGGGCGCACCATGCTTGCCGGCATCATCGCCGCGCCGGAAACTCTCGCCCGCCTCGAACACTTCCGCCAGATCCAGAAGCGTCTCGTGGACCCCCGCCGCACCTCCGATGCCGAAGCCATCAAGCTCATCGCGGAAGGCAAGTCCGTCGTCCTCATCACCTCCGCCATCCACGCCACCGAGGTTGCCAGCGTCCACGCCACCATCGAATTCGCCCATCGCCTCACCACGGCCACGGACCCTAAGACCCGCCAGATCCTCGACAATGTGATCCTGCTGCTCGCCCCTTCCATCAATCCCGACGGCCTCGATCTCGTCACCAACTGGTACCGCAAGACCCTCAACACCCCCTTCGAGGGCACCTCCCCGCCCGAGCTGTATCAGAAGTACACCGGCCACGACAATAACCGCGACTGGTACATCTTTTCGCAGGCCGAAACCCGCGCCGTCATCGCCGGCCTCCACAACCAGTGGCATCCCCACATCGTCTACGACATCCACCAGATGGGCCCCACCGCCGCGCGCATCTGGATTCCTCCGTACCTCGACCCCATCGAGCCGAACGTCGATCCGCTCATCGCGCAAATGGCCAATATGGTCGGCATGACCATCGCCGCCGACCTCACCGCCGCCGGCCGCAAGGGCGTCGCCGTCAATGCCATGTACGACCTCTGGACCCCCGCCCGCCACTATCAGAGCTATCACG
>DNFG01000427.1 GCA_003487005.1 Bryobacterales bacterium | reverse complement strand
GCGTCAGAGCCAGTTCGAGCACGAGCGTGGCCATGGTCGTCAAGGCGACGGCCACGTACACGAGCGCCCAGGAAGGCGCGGGCTGAACAGGATCGGGAGACGAGACGACGCGCAAGTTACTATCGTACCTTTTGCGGAGGCGCCATTCATCTTTGGGGGGTTTGTGGGGCAGATTCGCGCCTGGCTGGTAAAATGAAGGCTTGGCGGCCGGATTCCGGCCGGAAGGTACGGGGAATGCGCACACTTTTTCTGAATCCCCCCTCATTCGAGGGTTTTGACGGCGGCGCGAGTTCGCGCTGGCCCGCAACGCGCGAGATCGAATCCTACTGGTATCCCGTGTGGCTCTGCTACCCGGCGGGAATGCTCCCGGATTCCAAGGTCGTCGACGCACCACCACACAAAATCACCATCGAGCAGACCGTGGCGATGGCGAAGGATTTCGAGTTGCTGGTGCTGTTCACCTCCACGCCCGGCCTGGCCGTGGACATCCAGATGGCGGAGATGATGAAGGACGTGAACCCGAAGCTGAAGGTCTGCTTCGTGGGGCCGCCGGTCACCGTCGAACCCGAGAAGGTTTTGGGCGCCTCGCGGGCCATCGACTTCGTCGTGCGCCGCGAATTCGATCATCAGATCGTTGATTTCGCCAACGGCAAGCCGCTGGAGGACATTCCGAACGTCAGTTTCCGCCGCGGCGACGGCTATGTCCACAACCCCGAGGGCGGCTACATCGAAAACCTGGACGACCTGCCCTGGGTCACCAAAGTTTACAAGCGGGATCTCGATTTCCGGCGCTACAACGTGCCGTTTCTCAAGAACCCCTTCATCTCGCTCTACACCTCCCGCGGTTGCCCGGCGCTCTGCACGTTCTGCCTCTGGCCACAGACGCACTCCGGCCACCGCTGGCGCCTGCGCTCGAACGAGGATGTCGCCAACGAAGTGAAGTGGGCACTGCAGAATTTCGACGGCCTCCAGGAGATCTTCTTCGACGACGACACCTTCAACTACAAGGGCAAGCGGACCATCGACCTGTGCGAAAAGCTGGGCCCCCTCAACTTCACCTGGAGTTGCACTTCGCGCGTCACCACCGACTACGACACGCTCAAGGCCATGAAAGAGGCCGGCTGCCGCCTCATGATCGTCGGCTATGAATCGGGCGACCCGCAGATCCTCAAGAACATCAAGAAGGGCGCCACAGTGGACATGGCCCGCCGCTTCACCGAGAACGCCCACAAACTCGGCCTCACCATCCACGCCGACTTCATCGTCGGCCTGCCCGGCGAATCGCGCGAGTCCATCCGCCGCACTGTGGACTTCGCCAAGGAACTCGACTGCGAGACCATCCAGGTCTCCATCGCCCACCCCTACCCCGGCACCGAATTCTACGATTACGCGAAGAAGAACGACCTGATCCAATTGAACGCCTCGATGACCGACGAAGGCGGCCACCAGTTGCCCACCGTCGTCTATCCGGGCCTCGATCGCGCCGAACTGGTGGACTGGGTCGAGCGTTTCTACGGCGAGTACTACTTCCGCCCAAAGGCCGCCTGGCGCGTCGTCCGCAAGGCCATCTTCGACAACAAGGAACGCCGCCGCCTCTACAAGGAGGCGCGCGAATACCTGGCATTGCGATCGAAGCGGAAGAAGTTTGTCGCCGACGAACGGCAGGCTTCGGCCGCTGCCAACGGGGACTGATGCGTCCGGCCACCCTGCTCCTGCTCGTTGCCGTCATCCTAAGCAACGTGGCGGGCAATTTCGTGCTGACCCTCGGCATGAAAAGCGCCCCGCCCGGCGCCGGGCCGGTGTCCGCTCTCCTCCATCCGCTGGTGATCGCCGGCATCGCCCTGCTGATTGGCTGGACCCTGATGCGCATCAAACTGCTGGGCCTGGCCGACCTGAGCTACGTGCTGCCGGTGACGGCGGTCGGCTACGTCCTCAACGCCATCGCCGGAGCGATGTTTCTTCATGAACAGGTCAGCCCGCAACGATGGGCCGGCACACTGCTGATCGTGGCCGGAGCGGCCCTGACCGCGCGGACCGCCGCCACCACGGAGGACCCGGCATGATCTTCCAGTGGGCGCTTGTCGCCGGAGTCGTCGCCGCCACCACCTGCGCCGATCTGCTCCAGAGTCACGGCATGCGCCGTGGCGGCCGCGCCTGGAAATTGCCCCTGTCCATCGTCTTCATGGCCATCTCGTTCTTCTGCTTCACGCAACTCGTCAAGGTGGCCGACCTCAGCTTCGCCGTGCCGGCCACCGCGGCCAGCTTTGTCATTGAGACCGTACTCGCGCGCTTCATCCTGAAGGAACGTGTCACCGCCCCGCGCTGGGGCGGCGCCATGCTGGTCGCCTGCGGCGTCGCTCTGCTGGCGTTTTAGGCGGAATGGATGGACACTCTGCTCATCATCGCCGCCTGGGTCGCACTCGCCTACCAGTGCGCCGCCATGGCCGGAATCATCGCGTTCCGGATGAAACGGCCCGCCGCCTGGCATTGGACGCCGCCCGTCTCGATCCTGAAGCCCGTCCGCGGGCTCGATGAAGACTTCGACGACGCCATCCTCAGCCACGCCCTTCAGGACTACCCCGAATTCGAAATCCTCTTCGGCGTCGCCTCGCTCAACGACCCCGCCGTGCCCTCCATCCGCCGCTTGATCGCCGCCCACCCCGGGCGGCCCATCCGCCTTGTCCACTCACAAACCGCCGCCCCCAACGGCAAAGTGGGCGTCCTGATCGACCTCGCCCGCGAGGCCCGCCACGCCATCCTGCTCGTCAATGACAGCGACATCAGCGTCCCCCCCGATTACCTGCGCCGCGTCGTGGCTCCGCTGCGCCTGCCCGATATTGGCCTCGTCACCTGCCTCTATCGTGCCGCCAGCAGTTCGTTCGCCGGCAAGTGGGAGGCGTTCGGCATCGCTGTCGATTTCATCCCGTCCACTCTGGTCGCCCCGCTCGTCGGCATCCGCGAGTTCGGCCTCGGCTCCACGCTCGTCTTCCGCCGCGAAGATCTCGACGCCATTGGCGGCTTTGAGACGATCGCCGATTACATTGCCGACGATTATCAACTTGCGCGGCGCATCACGCGCCGAGGCCCGCGCGCCCATCTCAGCGAAGTGGTGGTGGAGACCCACCTGAGCGACCCCGGTTGGCCCGCCGTCTGGCGCCATCAGGTTCGCTGGGCGCGCACCATCCGTGTCTCGCGGGGCGATGGCTACATCGGCCTCCCCGTCACGCATGCTGGCCTCTGGGCACTGCTGTGCCTCGTCTCCGGATTGCCGCTCTACGCAGCCGCGCTCGCCGCGATGCGCGCCGCCATGGCGTTCGCCGCGGCGGTCACCCTGCGGAACCCGCGCTCAGCCCTGCTCAGTCCCCTCGCACCGGTTTGGGATCTGTGGGCGTTCGTGGTCTGGATCGCCGGATGGTCCGGCCGCCGCATCGAATGGCGCGGCGGCTACAGTGTCCTGACCGCGGACGGCCGCCTTGAACCCGAGCCCCCCGCCTCCTGACCGAAGCCTCAGCGGCAGGAATTCAGAGGCGGCAGCCATCCCAGCGGATTCACCGGCACCCCGTTCACATACAAACCCCAGTGCAAGTGCGGACCCGTGGCGAATCCCGTCGCCCCCGCCAGTCCAATGACATCCCCGGCCGCCACCCGGTCCCCCACTTTCACGCTGAGCTTCGAGAGGTGGATGTGGATACTCGTTACCCCGTGACCGTGATCCAGTCCGATGCTGCCTCCATGCAGCCTGTACA
>DNFG01000135.1:8494-25964 GCA_003487005.1 Bryobacterales bacterium | reverse complement strand
ACCGGCCTTCGGCTCTTCTGGTGCGCGCCTGCGCTGGCGCTGATTCTGTTTGCGGCGGGCTGCAAGAAGTCTGTCCCCGCAAACGTCGCGGCCACCGTCAACGGCCGCGCCATTACTTACGCGGAACTCGACAAGCAGTTTGGACGCGCGTTCCCCAATCAGCCCGAAGGCACGTCCCAGGACGAGACCCAGTTCCGGAAACTCGAACTCCTTCGCGTCATGATCGACGAGGAGATCATGCTCCAGCGCGCCGAAAAGCTCAGCCTGATCGCCACCGACGCCGAAGTCGACGCGAAGTACAACGAGATCCGCGCCCCCTACACCCAGGAAGAGTTCCAGAAGCAACTCGACGCCCAGAAACTCAGCGTCGAAGAACTCAAGTCCAAACTCCGCCGTGACCTCAGCGTCGAAAAGCTGATGAACAAGGAGATCATCTCCCAGATCTCCATCACCGACAAGGACATCAACAGCTTCTTCGAAGCCAACAAGGGCGCCTTCAACTACCCTGAAAACAGCTATCACGTCGCCCAGATCATCGTTACCCCCGAGCCTGATTCCAACGTCCGCAACCTCAAACGCGACAAGGCCGCCAACGACGAACAGGCCCGCCGCAAGATCCAGATGATCGAAGCCCGCCTGCGCCAGGGTGAAGATTTCGCCGCCCTCGCACAGAATTACAGCGAAGACCCCAACTCCGCCTCCAACGGTGGTGACATGGGCTTCGTCCCCGAATCCGCTCTCATTAACGCCGACGCCGAAACCCGCAAAGCGATCCTCACTCTGCTCCCCGGCCAGGTCTCCGCCCCCATCCGGACCCCCGTCGGCTACCGCATTCTCAAGGTCATGGCCCGCGTCCCCGCCGGACAGCGTGAACTCAACGACCCCAAGGTCCAGCAGGACATCCGCGACACCCTCCGCAACCGCAAGGAACAGCTCCTCCGGAACGCCTACGTCGACGCCTGCCGCAACGACGCCAAGGTCTCCAGTTACCTCGCCATCTCCCTCGCCCCCGGCTTCGAGAAGAAGTAGCCGCGCATCATGGCGGGTCCAGTCGCCAGTTGGGTCCCGTTCGAGTGGCCCGAATCCTGGGCCGAACCCGCCTTGTTGCGACTGCTGGCCGGTTCCCCATACAACTGCCTCCTCGTCCCCCCGTCCCTCTCCTCTATCCGCGCCGCCGCCGAAGCCGCCGGCTTCATCTGCCCTGACCGCCTGCGCTGGCATTCCTGGCGCGAACTCGATTGGACCCACCCCGGCGAACTCGCCGCCATCGGTGACGGCTTCTGGCCCGAACTCGCTCAGAAAGGCGGCGATAGCGAACCCGCCGGTCCCACCGGCGCCCCCTGGCTCGACGCCAACGGCTGGCTCATCGAGATGGCTCGCGCCCGCGCCCCCCAGTCCACGATCTGGATTCGCTCCGATTTGCCCGAGGATCCGCGCACCCTCCGCTGGCAACATTACCAACTCGCCTTCCTCGAAGCCTGGGCTTACGGCGCCCGCCGTCCCCTCGCCCTCGTCGCCCCCCACGCCGAAGCCCTCGCCCGCAATGGACCCGAAGCCCGCCAGTCCTTCGACGCCCTCCTCGCCACCCACCGCTGGATGGACGAACGCCCCGCGTGGCAATCCTTCCAGCCCTTCGCCCGCCTCGCCATCGCCAGCGACTTCACCGGACCAAACGAATACATCAGCACCGAAACCCTCCTCCTCGCCACCCGCCTCGGCATCGCTTTCGTCCCTCTCGACCGCGCCCGTCTCAATCCGTCGGACCTTTCTCCGTTCAAAGCACTCCTCTGGTGCGACCCCACCCCGGTCCCCGCGGAAGTCCGCCCCTGGGTCGAGAAAGGCGGCACCCTGATCGCCATGCCCGCCGCTCTCAAGGACTGGCGGCTCGACCGTCCGCTCACCCCCTCGCCCGCCCGTTTCCGCGTCCATCACTGTGGCAACGGCCGCATCGCCGTTGCCCGCGCCGAATTTGATGACCCCTGGCTCCTCGCCCGCGATGCCCACCTCCTCATGAGCCGCCGCCACGACGCCCTCCGCCTCTTCAATGCTTCTGCCCTCCAATTCCGCCACGCCCGCCAGCAGCACCGCCATGTCCTCCACCTCCTGAACTACACCCTCCGGCCCGCCGCTCATCCCGTCGTCCTTCAACTCGCCCTTCCGGCCATTGCGGCCCGCATTCATCTTCCCGGTCACCCGCCCGCCGAACTGCCCCTCCGTCGTGAAATCGGCGGCCTCGAAGCCCAACTGCCCCCCTTTCCCATCTATGCCGCGGTAGAGTTTGAAGTGCAGGCGACACCCCATGCAGACGCGTAGACAGTGGTTGACCTCCGCCACGGCCATCGCCGCCGTCCGTCCCGCCCGCGCAGCCACCCCTGCAGGCCCCGTCGCCATCGCCCGCTGTCGCGATTACGGCCCCGCCCTCCTGCCCACCCTCCATTCTCTGATGGACCAACTCGGCGGACTCGCCCCCCTCGTCCGCCACAAAACCGTCTCCGTCAAAATCAACCTCACCGGATCACCCCGCGAACGTATGGGCGCTGTCCCCGCCGAACGCGCCCAGTACACCCACCCCGCCGTCATCGGCTCCCTCGTCCGCCTCCTCGGCGACGCCGGCGCCCGCCGCATCCGCCTCCTCGAAGGCGCATGGAGTACCGGCGACCCCCTCGAAGAGTTCATGTATGACGCCGGCTGGGACCCCGCCGCCCTCCTCAACGCCGGTCCCCGCGTCGAAATGCAAAACACCAACGTCGCCGGACCCGCCCGCCGCTACCACCGCCTCCGTGGCCCCTCGCCCGGCTTCCTCTACGACGCCTTCGACCTCAACCACGCCTACGACGAGTGCGACGTCATGGTCTCCGTCGCCAAACTCAAGGAACACGCCACCTGCGGCATCACCCTGGGTATGAAAAACCTCTTCGGCATCACCCCCGTCACCATCTACGGCGACCACGCCGGCAAAGACGAACCCGCCCCAGAGGCCACCGGCGGCCGCGGCATGATCCTCCACTCCGGGCGCCGCCAACCCTCCGCCAGCGCCCCCCAGGAAAAACCCTCCACCGGCCCCAAAGACGACAAATGGCGTGTCCCCCGCATCGTCGTCGACCTCTGTGCCGCCCGCCCCTTCCACCTCTCCATCATCGACGGCATCGCCACCATGGCCGGCGGCGAAGGCCCCTGGAATCGCGGTGTCCGCCCCGTCACCCCCGGCCTCCTCGTCGCCGGACTCGGCATGGTCGAAACCGATGCCGTCGGCGCCGCCCTCATGGGCTTCGACCCCCTCGCCTCCCGGGGCCAAACCCCCTTCGAATCCTGCGATTCCACCCTCGAACTCGCCGAAGCCCGCGGCCTCGGTACCCGCGACCTCGCCAGAATCGACCTCCGCGGAGGCCGCCTGTCCGACCTCCGCTTCCCCTTTAGACGGGCCTAAGACCGGCCCCGCTCCCGGATCGTCACCCCGCCATTCGTCGTCGTCACCCGCACCTCCGGCCCGCCTCCGCCCGACACCGCCTCCATCGTCGTTCCGGCCCAGCGCCCCTTCTCCACCTTCGCATTCGGAATGTCGGCCTTCATCCCCCCGTTCGTCGTCTTCGCCACAAACCGCGCCGCGTAGTTCGCCGGCGCTTCCACCGTCACCCCACCGTTCGTCGTCGTCAACTCACACGACTCCCCCTCCCAGCCGCGCCCCGCCAGCGCCAGGTTGATCCCCCCGTTCGTCGTCTCCCCCACCACCTTCCCCGATACCCCCGCCAGCGAGAGGCCTCCATTCGTCGTCTTCGCCCGCAGATCCCCCCGCACGCCCGCCACCGCGATCCCCCCATTCACCGTCTTCAGCGTCAGATCCGTCCGCTCCGGCACGAACACCTCGAAGCTCACCGACCACCCCATGTTCCGTCCCATCAGCGCCCTCGGCCCCTCCGCGCTCACCCGCGCCGAAGCCGCGTTCACCTTCACATCCGTCAATTTGACATCCCCCCACGCCTCCACCTTCGCCCGCACCAGCACCTCCGCCCGGCTCCACGGCTTCACCGAGACTCCACCATTCGGCGAAGCATCCACCTCCAGCCGCCCCGTCGTGCCCATCGTCATCTCGCGCATCTCGCACAACCGCGGCCGCCCGTCACGCCGCTCCGTGCACTCCAGCTTTCTCTCGATCTCCTGCGCCGGAGCCAGCCCGGCAAGGAAAAGAGCCGTCCCCAGGACGGCGGTCACGCTCAATCGCATGGCGTTTACCTCCGCTCCTGAAGACGGCTCAGGTCTTCAAAAGTTCGACGAAATCCTTCGTAGTTTACACTTGCGGCTACTTCAGCTTCTTGTACTGAAGGTTGCGGTACCACACAATGCTCTTCGGATCGTGGTTCTGCAGAGCAATATACCCCTTCGTGAATGTGTTCTTCTCGTCCACGAAGTCCGTGATCACCTTGTCGTTCACCTTGATCACGATGTGGTTGCCCTTCACGATAATGTGCTGCGTGAACCACTCCATCGGCGCGTGCGGCGATTCGAAGTTCTTGTGGAAGTTGTACAGCGAACCCGTCTTCACCGGATCACGGTGCGTCGCGTTCACCTGCGCTTCATACCCCTTCGGGAACCGCGGCCCGAACGCCGTCCGGAAGTACATCCCCGAGTTCGCTCCATCGGCCACCTTGACCTCCGCCTTGAACTCGCAGTCCTCGCACTCCTCCACCATCCAGAACAGATGGCTCACCGGACCGGCGCCTTTCAGCAACCCGTCCTCGATTACCCACGCTTCGGCGTTTTCGTTGGCTTTCCAGCCGCTGCCTTCAATACTCTTGCCGTCAAACATGTTTACCCACTGCCCCACGGGCAGCGGCTTATTCTGGGCGCAAAGGGGAAGGGCGGCAGTCAGGGCCGCCAACAGAAGGGTCCGGAGTCTCATGCCCGCTATTGTAACGGTTCAGACCCGTCCAAAGTTGCGCAGCACATAAGAAATCAAATGATAGCCGTCCAGAAACTTGAACGGGCTCTCTCCCAGCGTGTAGTGCCCGCATGGCAGCGCCACCGCCTTGTGATCCAGCCCATACTCCCGGCACCGCCGCAAAGTGTCCTCGCTCAACGACGGCAGAAACGTCGTGTCGTACTTCGCATACAGAAACAGCGACTTCTTCGGCAGCCCCGCGAACCGGTCGAAATACGAGACCGGACTGATCGCATTCCACAATTCCCGCAGCGTCTCCAGATCCAGATGCTCTTCCAGGCCCTTCCGCACATGGATCGTTGACAATCCCGTCCACACCACATCCGCAAAGTAGGTCGAGCAGTGATTGAACGCGTTGACCTTCAGCCGCTCATCGTGAGCCGACGCCAGAAATGCGTAACACGACCCCAGACTCGTCCCCACGATCGCGATCTTCTCCGCCCCCTGCCGCTCCAGCCAGTCCACTGCGCAGCGAATGTCCAGCACCGCCTGCCGAGTCGCGTCGATCGTCCGCGCCACATTCGAGGAGACCGCGTAATCGGCCCGCTCCAGTTCCGCCGGCATCCGGTAGTCATGATACGGCAGGCTCAGCCGCAGCGCCGATACCCCAAACTTTTGAAACCCCCGTGCCACCGCGTTGTGGGCGTCCCCCGGCGCATTCCAGTGTGGCAGCACCAGCACCGCCCGCTTCCGGTCCTTGCCCGGAAACCACTGCCCGTGCACCACATTGTTCTCCGGGTAAGGCGTCTCCACGTTCGACAGAAACCGCAGAATCGAGCCGTTCAACTCGAACGAATCCGGCGTCCGGTGCGCGAAAAAACGGTCACTCTCCCGGATCGCCGCCCGGCTCATCTCCTGCAGCCATTCGAGTGGAGAGTGTCCGTTCCGGTTCGCCCCCCTCGCCTGCGGCCACTCGCCCGTCCATTCCAACCCCCAGTCAAATGGCCGGACCACCCGGTTCGTCGCCCGAAAACACAGCGACTCCTCCCACCGGTTCATCCACTCGCTATAGTAGGACCCCAACAAAGACATGGCTCAGGCGTACGTCTCAGGTTAGCATTGCCACCGCGCGCCGCGCCGTTCCACACCCCGAACCGCTTAGAATTCCATCCCCGGAGGCAGGATGAACGCCGCCGCCAGAATCCGCCCCAGCATCCCCCGCCGCTCCCGGAAACTCACCCAATGCAGACCCGCCACCTCGCCCGCGTCACTGTAAAAGCCGACACCCCCCGTCTCGTGCCGCTCGTCCGTCCACTCGTCGATCACGTGCCCGTCGATGAGCGTCCGGAACCGGTTCCCCTGCACCGCCAGCGTGAAATGGTAAGGACGATTCCTCTGCAGGATCACCGGCAGAGGCAATTCCACCTTCGACACCGTCTGCGCCTGTTGCACCACAAACCTCTGGATGCTCGCCCCCGATATCTCCCCAGGACGGTGCAACACGATCTTCGATGCATAGTAATCCCGCTCACTACCTGCCCGGAACGCCCAACTGATCGCCCTCTGATCAATCTGACCCAGAAAGTCCACGTCGTAATCCCGCTTCGCCAGCGTCGGCTTCCATAGCCGCAACTCCCCGGGACGTGTCAAACCGCCCTCCAACCGCCAGTTCGACCCCGCACTCCAGTTCGCCAGCCCTTCCTTGAACTCCGCTCGCAACCGCAGCGGCTTCTCCCCGGGCAACCGGTCCTGCAGCCAGCCCATGAATCCATCCAGCGCCGGCCGGTTCGGTTCCGCCCCCACCGGCGCCTGTGGATCCAGAACCACTCCCACTCCGGGTCCCCCGGGACTGCCCCCGTCTCCCAGCCAGTGTCGGCCCGTCACCATGATCCCCAACACCACCACCAGAACCAGACCCAACGAAGCTCCGCTCTTCGCCATCGACTTCTGCGCCGGCCTCGACGTTCCGCTCCCCCACTCCTCGTCGTACTCGAGATCGCGCAGACCCGAGGCGGACGCCCGCGGACCCCGCGCCCGGCAGTATTCGCTGCAGAACTCACGGTCCGTCAGTTGGCGTAGCGGATTTACTGGTTTTCCACACCTCTGGCAACGCATCGCCGTTTCCTAGCTTGACTTGCATAGTACCAGCACCTGCGCCGGTTTTTTCGCTCTAAGTGCGAAGATCTTCTCTATTAAGTATCGGCTACCCGGGCGATAAGCTTTAGTCACCCTAGTTTCCTCCTCCTTGCCAGCCCGACCGCCGTCCCTGACGGTCCCGCCCGTCCATTCCGTATAAACATAAGTGATCAAACGCCCATAAGTGCACCTCCCCATACCCCATCTCCAGCGCTTCCCCCACCTCCCGCTCCCACGGATACCCCGCCCGGAACACCGGCGTCATCAAGCCCAGCGCCCCCACGCTCCACCCCAAACCCCGCCCGAATCGCAAACACCTCCGCATCAGGTCCAGATCCCGCGACCACGCCCCGAAGTCCAGCGCTTCCAGCTTGAACCGGTCGAATCCGCTCGTCCCCGGCCCCTCCCATTCCTCCGGCAGGTTCACAAACCGGTTCAACGCCCCCCCCAGCATGTGCACCCCCGCCGGCTCCGGATGGTTCACGTCGTACGGAAACAAAACCTCAAACCGCGCCTGGGGATACTGGCCCCGGACGTACGACATCACCCCTTCCGCGTAGTCCCGCAGACGGTTTCGCAAAAACAGCGCGTCCTGCCCCCCGTTCACCCCCGGGTTGTCCGTCATCCTCCTGAACCGGTGCAGCGGCCGCCCCAGTGCCGTCTGCGCCGCCGCCTCCGTCTCCGCGTCATAGTAGGCCATCCCCCCTTCCGGGTGACTCTCCTGCCAGTTCGTGAAGTACCACCAGCAATACTCCCCGCACTGCAATTCCGGCGTCACGCCCGCCGCCGCCATCAACCCCGCCAACTCCGCGAAGACCTTCTTCTGGTACCCCAGCATCGACTCATTAAACGCGCAATGCGTTGATAACAAACTGCCAAACCCCACACTCGTCGCCACCATAGCCCCATCGGGAAACCGCGCCGCGAACTCCGCCGGCGGGTTCACTAACTCCATCGAACACGCCGTTCGCACCCCCAACCCCCGCCCCCCGCACTCCTGATAGAAATCTGCGTGCCAGTCCCGCGCCGCCCGGTTCAGCGCCTGCCCGGCCGCCGCGTCAATCACCCACTGCCCCATCGACCCGCCCGGCAACAAACCAGCGCCGGTCAGCGTCCCCGTCGACCCGGCCCCCAACTCCATCTCCACCTCAATCTCAAACTCGTAGGCCGGCGACGATGACCGCGCCTCCAGCCGCAATTCCCCTCCCTCCGCCTTCGCCCAGACCCCCACGTACGTCGCGTTGATCAGGTACTCGAAGTGCGCCGCAATCGTCTCCAGCGTGTCCCCCGGAAACACCGTCTTCCCGCACACCTGCCCCCCGATGTCGAGGAGGATCTGGTCCCCGCCCGCGAACTCACCATCGAAGACCAGCACCCTGCTCCCCGCCGACCCGCCCTCGCGCCGCCGTTCGTTCCACCAGAACACCCCCAGATACTCGTTCACCGGCGCCCGCCAGCCCAACTGCTCGAACATCCACAGAATCCGCGCCGGCGGCAGCTTGAACGTGTGATCCGTCGAGTAATCCAGCGCCGCCGACACCCGCGCATCCGCCACCTGCCGCCCCGGCGCCTCCACCGGCTCCACCGCCGCTAACGCATTGAAGACAAACCCAATTCCCTCCGGCACGGTCAGCGTCACCACCGTCTCCCCCGCCGGACGAAGCCCGCTCAGCCGCCGCCACGCCGTAAACGGGGTCACCCCCGCCAACCCCGTCTCCACTACCCCCGCCGGCCCATCCGCCACCGACCAGTGGACAGCCGGCCCATCCGGCCCCAACTCCGTCACCAGCCAGATCTCGTGCGGCTTCTCGCAACTCAGCCGCACTTCCACCGCCGCTCCCGGCGAAAACGACCGCCGCGCCGCGTTGTCCAGGTAAAACCCCGCCACCGGATCCCACGCCCCCGTGTAACTGCACTCCCCCGCCCCGCAGTGCACCGTCACGCTCTCTGGTCCCGCAAATTGCAGATACTTCACCTCGTCCGGACCCGTCACCGACCAGTTCGAGAACACCGCCGACCACTCCGCCCCCGTGTACGCCTCCCCGTTCGAGAGCCGGGGCGCGAACGTCATCCACATCAGCCGCGCCTCCCCCAGGCCTAACGCCTCAAAGTCCAGCGTCACCCGCAGCCGTGCATTCGAACTCCCCCCCGACAGTCGCTGCTTTCGCTGCGCCATCCTCAACCGCTCGTTCTTCCACGTCGCGTAAATCGTGATGAAATTCGCGTCAAAACCCCCTTTCACGGTCTCAATTCGCAATGTGGACCCGTCCGCCTCCGCCCTCAGCGCGAAGGGCGTCTGCACCTGTTCGTAATCCACCCCGTTGATCTGCGCCGCCAGCGCCGCCGCCACCGTCGACGCCTGCACATGCAGCAACTCCTCCACCGGTTGTCCCGACCCCGACACCGTCACCGCCGCCCCGCTCGCCAGTTTCGTTCGCAACCGCAACTCGCCAGGATTCTCCCCCTCCGATGCCGCAATCTCCGGGTCCGCCTCGTAGCCACCCTCCAGCCCGTTGATCCGCGCCGCCAGGCGCGTCGCGATCATCGTCGAACTGTCCCCCGCCTGCTCCGTGTAGACATAGCTCCGCGACCCCGCAATCACCGAGTGCACCTGTCCCGGCGCCCCCGCCGCGTAGGTCCACACCGTCGACACCTTCCCCGGCACGATGTAGTCGAATGCCAGATTCAGATACCACAACGTCACCCGGTCATACCCCTCCAACCCCTCGCCCTGAACCACGAACTCCCCCGCCGCCGGTTCGTTCGGATTCAGCACCACCTCGGCATGGTCGCTGAGACGGATCTGCCGCGTATCCCCCGCCGGCGTCACCGCATTCAGGAACGGCCAGTCGATCGTCGGGTACTTGCCGCAGTCCAGCGGCATCAGATTGGTGTATTCGACGTCAAACTGCAGCGTCAGCCCCCCAAAACGAAAGTCCGGCAGGTACTTCAACCGCGGGTGCTCGTAGAAGTTGTCCGCGTCCCACAGCGTCAGCACCGCGAAGTCCGCGGCATCCCGAAAGACCCCGCTCACCGTGAACCCCTGCTCCGATGCTGAATGCATCGCCGCCGCGGCCCCCAAATGGTCAAACCCCCGCAACTGTATCGTCCGGTCGGGCTGCAGTTTGTGTATCCGTTCGCTCACTCTGGGCGTCTCCTCTCCATCCACACCCATCAGAAAACACCCAAACCCGCCCGCCGAACCCCCACAGCCCGCAACCCCAACAATATAAGCGAGATATTTTCTTCGACCCGGTGTGAACGCCTCCACCGCCCCCCCCGCTCCGCCGATTCCCGCCCCCGGGCGAAACTTCCCGGCACTCTTCAACATCCATCCCAGTGAGAGGTTCCGGGTGGGTGGCATGCCCGCCCGATCCGCCCCATAATAGAAAGCGAAAGACCTCCTGACCATTTCGTACGTCTAAAGAAACAAAGCTATGAGCTGGATTCGCAAGATCTCCCGTGACCGCATGCTCTCTGTCAGCATGCTGGCTCTGACCCTTTCCGCCGGAGTGGTCATCGGCACCTTCTTCACGACGGGCGTCTCTGCCGCGCGCAGCCAGCAGGCCGCGCCTGACGCCACGCCGCTCACCATTCCCCCCACCAAAACCCTCGAAAACGAGTTCACCCGCATCGCCCAGCAACTCGAACCGTCCGTCGTTTTTATCAGCACCGAATCGAAGCCCATTCAGACCACCCGCCGCCGCAATCCCCAGCAGCGCCAGCAGCAACCGCAGGACCCCGACGGCATGATGGCCCCCTTCGAGCGCTTCTTCGGCATGCCTTTCGGCGAACAGGCCCCGCCCCGCCGCCGGGAAGGCTCCGGTTCCGGCTTCATCGTCGACAAGAACGGCTATATCCTCACCAACCTCCACGTCGTCGATGACGCCGCCAAGATCAAGGTCCGCCTGACTGGCGAAAAGGCCGAGTATCCCGCCAAATTGATCGGCTCCGACCCCGAAACCGACATCGCCATCATCAAAATCGATGCCGGTAAAGCCCTCAAACCCGTCAAGATCGCCAACTCCGACGGCGTCCAGGTCGGCGATTGGGCCGTCGCCATCGGCGCCCCCTTCGGCCTCGAAACCTCCGTCACCGCCGGCATCGTCTCCGCCACCGGACGCGACATCGCCCAGCAGTTCCAGCGCTTTATCCAGACCGACGCCGCCATCAACCCCGGCAACTCCGGCGGACCTCTCGTCAACATCAACGGCGAGGTCATCGGCGTCAACACCATGATCGCCACCAGTTCCGGCGGCTACCAGGGCATCGGCTTCGCCCTGCCCATGAACATGGCCGCCAAGGTCTATAACATGGTGATTTCCATGGGCCGCGTCTCCCGTGGCTCCATCGGCATCTCTTTCCCGAAGGACCCCAAACCCGAAACCCTCAAAGCCCTCGGCTTTGACAGCGGCGTCATCGTCGAAAGCGTCCAGCCGGGCGGTCCTGCCGAAAAGGCGGGCGTCAAGCCGGAAGACATCCTGATCGCCCTCAACGGCAAGCCCATCAAGGACGGCGACGACCTCGTCGGCCGCGTCTCCGACATGCCCTCCGGCACCGAAGTCACCCTCACCCTCGACCGCGAGGGTCAGAAACTGACTCGCAAAGTCACCATCCAGGACCGCGAAGAGGTCTTCAAGGACGACCCCCGCTTCGCCTCCCGCCGCCGCCCCGAAATGACCAACCCCGATGAAGGCGCGCCCACCAGTGCCCGCTTCGGCATCGGCGTCCGGCCCCTCTCTGAAGCCGAACGCAAGGAGATGGAGTTCACCGCCGAGGGTGGCGTCATGGTCACCGCCGTCGAGGAAGGCTCCTTCGCCGAGGAAATCGGCGTCCGCGAGCGCGACGTCATCGTCTCCATCAACCGCCAGGGCGTCGCCTCCTTCGAGGATGTCCGCAAAATCGCGTCCACCCTCAAACCCGGCAATGCCGTCGCTTTCCGCGTCATGCGCCCCCTCGGCGTCCAGGGCCGCGGCGCCGTCACATGGACCGGCACCTACCTGAGCGGAACCCTCCCCAACGAATAACGGTCAACCTCCCCGCAAGCACGACCGCAGCGGCGCGCCCGCCTCAGAGCGCGCCGCTTTTTCTTTGTCCCGCCACGTGCCGGGCCACTTCCCCCACCGTCGCCAGCCATAAACCGTTCGCCGGATCGTTCGCGTACCGGCACGTCTCCACCAGAATCTCCGCCTCCACCGACTGAAACTTCTTCGCCCCCATGTCGTGCCCCACCAGAATCAGCCACCGCCCCTCGCGCGCCGCCGCGTCCATCAGCCTTTTTACTTCCGTAAACGGCATCTGGTCGTAGCCCGTCCCCATCAGGTACGCCAGGTCGCAAATCTCCGGATCGTTCGCCGCCTCATTCAGATACCCGCGCCCGCTCACAAACCGCTTCGCCACCAGCGGAATGTAGCTCTTCAACTGCTCCCCCCGGCCCACGTACGTCTGCCCGCATGGATACGCGAAACACTCCGGCGTCACCCCCAGCATCTCCCTGATCTCCGCCGTCGCCTCGTCCAGATCGCGCTCCATCCGCGTCAAATCGAACGTTTCGAGCGCGTTTTTGCGCGAAAACGCGTAGTTTCCCGTACACGGATGGCTCTTCGTGTGGTTGCCGATCTCGTGACCCGCCTTCAGCACCGCCTTCCAGTCCGCCGTCCGCTCGCGGACCCGCTGCGGCGATACATAGAACGTCGCCCGCGCCCCGCCCTTCTCCAGCAGCGCCATCCCCGGATCCAACTGGCTCGGCCGGGCATCATCGAATGTCAGGCTCACCGCCCCCCGCTTGCCCGCGGGCCACGGCGCCGCGGTCATCACCGCTGCCGCCGCCAGAAACTCTCGTCGTCTCCATTGCTTTGTCATCGCACAACGCACCTCCTGCCGTGTACCCTAACAGAAGCGAGGCATGACGCGCCGCCACCTGTTCTTCACCATTCCTTTCGTGCTCCGCGCGCAAGGCGGAGGTCCGCCCGCCCGCTTCCAGGGCGCCCTCGGCTACCACGCGAACCGCCGCCACTCCCTTCTGTTCGGCGGTCAGGCCGCCAATGGCAATCTTCTCGGCGATACCTGGCTCTGGGACGGCCGCCGCTGGGAACAATACCAAGGCAACGGCCCCTCGCCCCGCACCGGACACGCCCTCGCCTACCATCCTTCCTCGAAACGCCTCCTCCTGTTCGGCGGCCAGGGCTCCAACGGCCCCCTCAACGACCTCTGGCTTTGGGACGGACACCAGTGGTATCAAGGCCCCGCCGGCCCGATGGCCGCCCGCCGCAACCACGCCCTCTTCCTCCACCTCGCCAACGATCGCGTCATGCTCGCCGGCGGCTACACCGAATCCTCCGCCAAACCCCTCGATGACGTCTGGGAATGGAACGGCCGCTCCTGGCGCGAACTCTACGCCATGGGCCCCACCCCCCGCTCCGGCGCCGGCGCGGCCTGGTACGAACCCCGGAAATCCGCCATCATGACCGGCGGACACGCCGGCGATCGCGGCTTCCGCAACGATACCTGGCTCTGGGAGCGCTCCAACTGGAATCAGATCCTCCTCGATCAGGCCCCCCCGCCGCGCTACCTCCACTCCCTCGCCACCGTTGGGAACCGCGATGCCGTCGTCCTGTTCGGCGGCGCCGGTACCGACGGCTACCCCCTCGCCGATACCTGGATCTTCGAGAGCCAGTCCTGGAAACTCCTCGAAACCCCCGCCGCCCCTTCCGCCCGCGCGGGCGCCGCCTGTTGCTGGGATGCCGCCCGCAAACGCGTCCTCCTGTTCGGCGGCGCCGCCAATCCAGCCCAACCCTTCGGCGATTTCTGGACCTTCGACGGCGGTTCCTGGACCTGGTCCAAGACCGGCTAGCAACGAGACCCCCTTCCATGAACCTCCTCCTCCGTTCCGGCTGGCAGACCGTCAACATCGGCGACATCGCCCACACCCCCGGCCTGCTAACGCTGCTCGGACAACACCTGCCCGAAGCGCGCATCACCCTCTGGTCCAACGCCCTCGACCGCGGCGTCCGCGAAATGCTCGCCCGCCACTTCCCCCAACTCCGCTTCGTTTCCGGCGACCCCGGAGCCCCCGAGGTTCGCGCCGCTATCGACGAAGCCCACGCCCTCCTCCACGGCTCCGGCCCCGGTCTCGTCGCCCGCGCCCACGTCGAAGCCTGGCGCGCCATCACGCCCAAACCCTGGGGCGTCTGTGGCATCACCGTCCCGCCATCAGCCGAACCCGCCACGCCCGCCCTCGGCCCCGAACTCAAGGCCCTGCTCGAATCCGCCCGCTTCGTTTACACCCGCGAAACCCTCTCCCTCGGCCACCTCAAACAGGCTCCCGTTCAGGGCCCTCCCCTCGACTTCTTCCCCGACGCCACCTTCGCCCTCCAACTCAGCGACGACGCCCGCGCCAGTGCCTTCCTCCGGAAGCACGGCCTCGCCGAAGGCGGCTATCTCTGCGTCGTCCCCCGCCTCCGCGTCACCCCGTAT
Organism: Bryobacterales bacterium; assembly: GCA_003487005.1. Taxonomy (GTDB): domain Bacteria; phylum Acidobacteriota; class Terriglobia; order Bryobacterales; family Bryobacteraceae; genus PNKE01. Next base: position 11,476 of record DNFG01000135.1, on the reverse strand, counting down.
CACAAGATCAGGCCCACTAATTGGACTCCGGAAGAGATCCATCGCCGCGAAACCCTCAACGCCCGCCACGCCGAACCCGACCACGCGAAACTCCGCGAAGCCATCATCGCCTGGGTCCGCCAGACGCGCCGCAAAGTCCTCCTCGTCCCCGAGATGACCTACGCCGTCGACATCATGGCCGAACTGCTCGAAAATCCCCTGCCGGCCGACGTCAAGCCCTTCGTCGTCCGCCGCCCCGATTACTGGATCACTGACGAAGCCGCCTCCACCTACGCCCGCGCCGCCGCCGTTTTGAGCTGTGAATGCCACTCGCCCATCATCGCCGCCGCCGTGGGCACCCCCGGCTTCTACGTCCACCAACCCGAAGACGGCATCAAGGGCCACATGTGGACCGACGTCGGCCTCGCCTCGAACTACTTCGACATCGAAACGGCCGCCCCCGCCCACATCGCCGGGCGCGTCCTCGACTGCGCCCTCCGACCGGACCGTGAACGCCGCCGGATCGCCGATGCCCGCGCCCGGATCGCCGCCATCCACCAGCGCCTCCTCGCCCCCCTCCCCCGCCTCCTCGGCCTCGCCTGAACCCGCCACCCGGCTCCACCCAAAGAGATGGCGTCATGAATCACCCATTTGGGTGAGTATTTGCCAATTCAATCAAAGATTCGCCACATTTTCGCTATGTGCTGGCGTTGCTCGCAGACACACTTTTCTCCATGCTGCACTTGGCCGGAAGACTGAGTTCGACCACCGCGGATGGGCCGGGAGGCTTATGCCGCCCCGCGAACGAATTCGTACCGCTCCAGCGTTGCCGCCAGAGTCTGCTGATCTTCGTCCAACCGGACCACCGTCCCCATGCACCGCAACCGCACACCGCCCATCTGCCGGCCCGTCGGCAAATCAATCAGATACTCCACCGGTTGGCCCACTTCCACCTGCGCCGGCGGGTCTTTGATCAACACTCCCGCTGAACTCACATTGCAGGTTTCCCCAGCCACCGACACCCGCTGCGATCCCGCCCTCGTCACTTCCACGGGTAACCGGAGTTCATAGCGCCGCGAACGTCGTTGGTCCATCACAGTACCTCCATCATACGGGGAAACACTTACTCTCAGTCAATGGAAAAACCCGACCGGAATACCCCGAACCGGTTTAGTACTGCCATGCCCGCATTGACACCTGCGCGGCACCCTCCGTATTCTGGACTTGCTGGACCCACTCCTCAACCGGAGACCCACGGTCTTGCGTCCATATATTCAAATGAGCCGCGTCCGGCGGCGGAAACCCTGACTCCCAGGGATGGAACCATGATCAAAGTTGAAGGCCTGACCAAACGATACAACCGCTTTCCGGCTGTCCAGAACATCGATTTCGAGGTCCCCAAGGGCCGAATCGTCGGCTTTCTGGGCCCCAACGGCGCCGGAAAGACGACCACAATGCGCATTCTGACCTGCTTCCTGCCGCCCACCAGCGGGACTGCCACCGTGGCCGGGTTCGATGTCCTCAAACAACCCATGGAGGTCAAGAAACGCATCGGCTACCTCCCCGAAAGCCCGCCGGTCTACCCCGAAATGGAGGTTCACGAGTATCTCTCCTTCGTCGGCCGCCTGAAGGGCATCCCCTCGTCCAGCCTCGCCCAGCGGGTTCGAGAGGTCTCCGAGCGCTGCAATGTCGCCGATGTCAGCAAGAAGTTGATTGCGAAGCTTTCCAAGGGCTACCGCCAGCGTGTCGGCCTCGCCCAGGCCATCATCCACAATCCGGATGTCCTGATTCTGGACGAACCCACCGCCGGCCTCGACCCCAAACAGATCCACGAGACCCGCGACCTGATCCGCTCGCTGGCCGGCGAGCACACCATCATTCTTTCCACGCACATCCTGCCTGAAGTCGAACAGACTTGCGACGAGGTGGTCATCATCACCCGCGGGCAAGTGGTCGCCCGCGATTCGGTCCGCAATCTGACCAGCCGCCTCCGCGGGCAGGAGGCCATCGCGCTGGAAGCGCACCCCGGCAGCGCGCGGGATGAATCCGCGCTCGAATCCGCCCTTCGCGGTGTGCCCGGCGTCAGTACGCTCACCCGCCGCGCCGCCCGGAGCGGCACAGTCCACTTCGAGATCGAGTCCGAACCCGGCGTCCATGTCCGCGGCGCCCTCGCCCGCGCCGTCATCGAATCCGGATGGGAACTCGAGGAACTCCGCGCCGTCGCGGTCAGCCTCGAAGAGGTCTTCCTCGAACTCACGTCCACTGAATCCGCCCCCGCTCCCACCCAGGAGGCCGCCCAATGAGCAACATCTGGAATATCTGCCGCAAGGAACTCAAATCCTACTTCGCCTCCCCCATCGCCTACCTGCTGATGGCCATGTACGCCATCATCTTCGGCTTCTTCTTCTGGAACGTCATCGCCTATTTCGTCAACTCCTCGCTCCAGGCCCAGGTGATGGGCCGGTCGATGCCGATGGACCTGAACGAGATGATCGTCCGGCCCATGTTGATGAACTTCTCGGTCGTCGGCCTCTTCCTGATTCCGATGATCACGATGCGCCTGTTCGCCGAAGAGAAGCGCTCGGGGACGATCGAACTCCTGCTCACTTCCCCGGTCCGCGACTGGGAGATCATCCTCGGCAAATGGCTCGCCGCCCTGCTGCTCTATTCGCTGACCCTGGGCCTTTGCTCGCTCAACTTCCTGTTCCTGTTCGCCCACGGCAACCCCGACGGACTCCCCCTGCTCGTCGGCCTGCTCGGGCTGATTCTGCAGGCCGGCGCCCTGCTTGCCATCGGCACCTTCATCTCCACCACCACCCGCAATCAGATCATCGCCGGCGGCGTCACCTTCGCCGTCTGCCTCCTGCTCTGGGTCTTCGAATGGGTCGGCGGCTATGAAACAGCCGCCTGGGCTCAGGTGATGGCGTACATGTCCGTCATCGCCCACTTTGAACCCTTCTCGAAGGGCGTGATTGACACCAAAGACGTCATTTATTTCGCTTC